>JBCCJE010000319.1:0-6270 GCA_039027925.1 Bacteroidota bacterium | reverse complement strand
GTCGTGGTTATGATATTTTTAGGGATAAAATATACGAAAGATAACCACTAGGATGACTATGCTAAAAACCAATACGGTCTTTTACTTCTGATTGTTTTTTCTTCTTTTTCTTCTTCTTTTTGAAATCTCCATTTTTCCAAGCGTCAAAAAATTGTTTCCACGCCACGGGGCTAAAGATATTCATCGGAGGTGTCTGCCCGATGTGATAATAATTTCTGGCTTGCTGTCGGAGGTAGAAATCTGCACTTTCGTTACCGTCCGTTGGAACAGAATTTCTCATTCTAGCTAGGGCATCGCTTGCTAGGTTTTCTACGGCTCGTTGTTGCATCGCTTGGGAAACATCCATCGCCAAAAACTCCTGCTTAAAATGATCTCGACTTGGCCAAGGAAAAACAATCGCTTCGGGTAGGTTGATCGTATCTTGCGTCATCAATTGGACAACTGAATATCTTTTGTCGGTCAAAGTATCGGGAATGATGAACTCTACGGTTTGGTATCCAATGGCGGAGAACTCTATCTTGTCTCCTTTTTTTACGACAATGGAAAAGAATCCGTTGAAATCTGAATATGTCCCCCGACCTTCTTCTTTGACAAAAATATTGGTGTAGGGTACTGGTAATAATTCTTCGTTACTTCCATCCAAAACCATCCCCGAAAATTGTACGAGGCTGCTATCTACCTTTTCCTGCGCAGTAGTTTTTCCAACTAATAATATGGTTAAGACAATGACCAAAAGATATTTCAATTTCATATTTCGTTTTTCCTTTAAGTTCCTTACAGAAAAATTTATTTCATAGATATTATTGAAACAATCCAATGGGTGGGTTGTTCTGCCTAATCTCTAAACACTAAAGATAACGAAAACTTAGGAAGGAATCGTTGGGAATTTGGAAAATTGAAGGTTTGAGAATCTGCCCTACGACATCTACTGCTCAAACCGTCAAAGCAATCTCCAACACCTCTTCCATCCTATCCACGTAGTGAAATTTTAATCCTTTCAAATAAGACGGTTCGATTTCGTCAACATTTTTCTGATTGACTTTGCAGAGAATCAATTCTTTGATGCCAGCACGTTTGGCAGCAAGGATTTTTTCTTTGATGCCACCTACGGGGAGTACCTTTCCACGGAGGGTGATTTCGCCCGTCATGGCGAGGTAAGGCTTGACGGGTTTGTTTAAGAAAACAGATGCAAGCGCAGTAAGCATGGTGATACCCGCCGAAGGACCATCTTTGGGAATCGCTCCTTCGGGGATATGAATGTGAATATCTTTTTCTGCGAAAACTTCGGGATCGAGGTCAAACGCTTCGGCGTGTGATTTTAGATAAGTCAACGCAGTCGTGGCGGATTCCTTCATCACATCTCCTAAATTTCCCGTCAACGTCAAACGCCCCTTACCCTTACTCAGGCTAGATTCTATAAACAAAATATCGCCACCTACTTTTGTCCAAGCCAAGCCAACCGTAACACCGGGCACTTGCTGCTCTTGGTACATATCTTTGGAAAACTTGGTGGGGCCCAACAAATCTTTCAAGTGCTCTATCTTCAGATTGACGTCGTAGGTTTCTTCCATCGCTACTCGTTTTGCAGTACCTCTCATCACCCCCGCAATTTGTCGGTCTAAAGAACGAACACCCGATTCGCGGGTATAACCTTCGATGATGGCTTTGATTACTTTTTGCGAAAATTTGATGTGCTTGGCTTGAAGACCATGTTCTTTTCGCTGCTTGGGAATCAAGTGTTGTTTGGCGATTTCAATTTTCTCCTCCGTTGAATAGCCACTGATCTCAATGATTTCCATTCTATCCAAAAGTGCGGGTTGGACCGTACTCAACGAATTGGAAGTAGCAATGAACAACACCTTGGATAAGTCGTACTCGACGTCCAAGTAGTTATCCTGAAAGGTCGTATTCTGCTCGGGATCCAATACTTCGAGCAGAGCGGATGAGGGATCTCCCCGATGATCTCTACCTACCTTATCTATTTCATCTAAAATAAATACTGGATTGGAGGCTTTTGCTTTTTTGATGGATTGAATAATTCTGCCTGGCATGGCCCCGATGTAGGTTTTTCGGTGTCCTCGAATTTCCGATTCGTCGTGTAACCCACCGAGCGACATTCTGACAAATTTTCTACCCAACGCATTGGCAATCGAACGTCCTAACGAAGTCTTACCCACTCCCGGAGGACCTACCAAGCAAATGATGGGTGACTTCATATCTCCTTTTAATTTTAAAACAGCAAGGTGTTCTAAGATTCGTTGCTTCACCTTTTCCAGTCCGAAGTGATCTTTGTCCAATTCTTTTTTGACTTTTTTCAAATCAAAATTATCTTCCGTAAATTCATTCCAAGGCAACTCCAATAGCAAGTCCAAGTAGTTCATCAAAACGGAATACTCCGCTACCTGCGGATTGATCCTTCTTAATTTTTGTACCTCTTTTTTAAACACCTCCGCCACTTCTTTTCCCCATTTTTTCTTTTCAGCTTTCTCGATCATCCGCTTGATTTCGTCTTCTTGTGGATTTTGACCTAGCTCTTCTTGAATGGTTTTCAACTGTTGATTCAAGAAATAATCACGCTGTTGCTTCTCGATGTCGCCTCGTACTTTACCCTCAATTTTATCTTTCAACTCCAGCATCTGCAGCTCGCTATCCATGTGCTCTAGGATGGTTTCCGCTTTTTTGTCAAGGGCATCAGTTTCTAAAATTTTCTGCTTGGCGGGAATTTTAATACCCAAATTAGAAGCTATAAAATTCAGCAGGAAAGACTTTTTATCTATGTTTTTCAAGATCACAACGGCTTCGGAAGGTATCTGTGGAGACAGTTCAATGATTTGCTTCGCTAGGTCTTTGATCGAAGAAACGATAGCATCGAACTCCAATCCATCTTGCGGGGGAATATCTTCCATCACACCAATTCGTCCTCTCAAAAATGGTTCGTGCTGCGTGATTTCTGTCAACATGAATCGTTTGCGTCCCTGCAAAATCGCCGTTGCCGTACCATCGGGCATCTTTAATAATTTGATGATTCGAGCTATGGTTCCTACGGAGTACAAATCTTCCTGCGCAGGATCTTCCACCTTACTATCTTTTTGGGATAAAACGGCGATCATGCGCTCCGACTGATAGGCTTTTTGGATAGCTTGCAGCGACTTGTCTCTACCTACCGTGATGGGGATAACGATCCCTGGAAACAGCACCGTATTTTTTAGTGCCAACAATGGTAATATCTCGGAGTAAGTCTCGGCTGGCGCCGACTCTTCATCTTCATCCACAGAGAACAATGGCATGAACTCCACATCATCATCAAAACCTTGGGGATAAAAAAATTCTTCAAACATCATGTTCTTGTATATCAATTGAGATGGTATTCTGAGCAGAAATTTTAGGAAGGACAGAAAGCCACCTGATTATTAAATTTTGAATGCCACTTTCCAATATCGTCTAACAATACTCACACATTCATCTGTTATTAAATGTCAGGGTGTCAGTTTAAAAAAAATAACAAACGCCTAAGACAACTGGTCAATAGATATGCCACTACAAAGATGGAGTAAATAAGAGATGTTTTGGCATTCAAAGGATTAAATATAGGACAAAAGGGCAGTTTTTTATCAATCATTTTTTCATTTTCGTAAAAAGTGTAGATAGCCTTAATCAGATTCTAAATCTGTGTGTGGAGTAAGAAATACTTGGGAAAAAGAGCGAACTAGATTTGTATCGTACTGTGTTTTTAAACTTTGCCTCGGACATACTCTTTAGCTCCGAGATGATTGAGTAAGGAAAATGTAAAAAGAGTAGTTGAGACAATCGTTGTGCAGAATTTTAACCCAACAAACACTTTTAAAACCTTAGGAATGGTTCAATAATAACTTTACATTTTCTACTTGTTCTTTTTCCTTTCTGCCGCGTTGATCCCGAGTACTCGGGACGCCGATGCCCTGCATCGCCTGCGTTTTTCGCCTTGCATAAAGAAAAAATAACTGCGCATAAAATGTAAATTTATTAATGCACCATTCCTTAGTATTTGTTGGGAAAAAATTTACGAAGCCTCTACGGTTGTTTCGGCTTCAATATTTTTTTGTTCATCATCATCGTCTTCTACCGCGTCAATCTCTACCCTCAAATTGTCAATAATAAACCCTTGTCGTTGCGGTGTATTTTTTCCCATGTAGTAGGCTAGGATACCTTCTATACTAGTATCTTCACTCATCACCACGGGATCCAGTCGAATATCCTCACCGATAAAATCTCCAAATTCGTTGGGGGAAATTTCACCCAATCCTTTGAATCTCGTGATCTCCGCTTTACCTCGAAGTTTAGTAATCGCTTCTTGTTTTTCGGTTTCGGAGTAGCAATAGTAAGTGGTCTTTTTATCGCGTACTCGGAAGAGTGGAGTATCCAAAATGTAAAGATGCCCACCTCTCACCAAATCGGGAAAAAACTGTAAAAAGAACGTCAAGAGTAGCAATCGAATGTGCATTCCATCCACATCGGCATCCGTAGCAATCACTACCCGATTGTACCGAAGATCATCCATGCTATCTTCGATGTTGAGGGCATGTTGCAATAAATTCAACTCCTCATTTTCGTAAACCACCTTCTTTGTTAGTCCAAAACAGTTCAACGGTTTTCCACGGAGACTAAATACCGCTTGCGTTTGGACATCTCTTGCCTTAGTGATGGATCCACTCGCCGAATCTCCCTCGGTGATAAAAATGGTAGTTTTTAATTTGTCTTCCTCTTCTATTTTCTTTTTGGTATCGCTAAAGTGGATACGGCAGTCTCTTAATTTTTTGTTGTGGAGGTTAGCTTTCTTTGCTCGCTGGTTCGCTAGTTTTTTGATGCCCGCAATTTCTTTTCTTTCCCGCTCACTTTGCTGGATTCTTTTTAACAAAGCATCTGCAACTTCTTTATTTTTATGGAGGAAATTATCTAGTTTAGAACCAATGAAATCATTTACGAATGTTCTCATCGTTGGACCATCAGGGGCTACGTTGAGCGAACCCAATTTGGTTTTGGTTTGCGACTCAAAAACGGGTTCTTCTACCCTCACACTCACCGCCGCAACAATAGACGCACGTATATCTTTCGCATCGTAATTTTTACCATAAAATTTCCGAACAGCATTCACGACTGCCTCACGGAATGCTGCCAAATGTGTTCCTCCCTGTGTCGTATTTTGACCATTGACGAAAGAATAATATTGCTCACCGTACTGTTGACCGTGGGACATCGCTACTTCGATATCATCTCCTTGCAGGTGAATGATGGGATAACGCAACTCCTCGTTGCCGACTCTTTTTTTCAATAAATCCAAAAGACCATTACGAGAAAATAGGGTCTTACCGTTGAAGTTGATTTTCAAGCCTGCATTCAAGAAGGCGTAGTTCCAAAGCTGCGTTTCCACGTACTCTGGTCGAAATTTATATTTTTTAAAAATAGAAGCGTCTGGCTTGAACTCGATCAAGGTTCCATTCTCTTCGTTAGATTTTTTGGGTCTGGCATCCTTAGTAATATTTCCTCTCTCAAATTCTGCGATCTTGGTTTTTCCTTCCCGAATAGCTTGAACTCTGAAATAATCCGACAAAGCATTTACCGCCTTAGTACCGACACCATTAAGACCTACTGATTTTTTGAAAGCCTTGGAATCGTACTTTCCACCAGTATTGATCTTCGAGACACAGTCCACCACTTTCCCCAAGGGAATCCCTCTACCGTAATCCCGAATGGATACCATTCCGTCTTCAATTTTGACGTCAATGTGCTTGCCATATCCCATCACGTATTCGTCAATGGAGTTATCAAAAATCTCCTTAACCAAGATGTAAATTCCATCGTCAGCCGCCGAACCATCTCCTAATTTTCCGATGTACATTCCTGGTCTTAATCGAATGTGTTCCTTCCAATCCAGCGACTTAATATTGTCTTCGTTGTAAGTTACTTTCTCCATTTTTTTATTGCTAGTCTGTTTCCTATTCTTGTTAACGACTTGCTTTGATGTCGTCTTTTTAATAGTCGTTTTTCTAGTTCGAGTTGAAGTTGCCACAAAAGTATAATGTTTTAGATGAATAAAAAAATGACCTTCCGTCGGTAATTATCCAACGGAAGGTAATGCTCTGGGACTCTATTTTGAGTAAGAAAGATTTCGCTAAAATTTGCTGAACCTTTTAACCTCGCAAATTAGAAATTAATAATCGTGTAGCGATTAAACCTGCTCGATAAAAAGTTGATTGGTTTCAAATATGAGAGGATTCCCTTGTCAATTTTTTG
>JBCCJE010000318.1:0-6303 GCA_039027925.1 Bacteroidota bacterium | reverse complement strand
GCGTTGGCAGATGCAATACCATTGTTATTTCCCACACAATCAATATTCGTGGAGGTCAAATTGAGGATGATCGCATTGGGTGCGGTGATAGTGACAGATTCGGTTTGAGTACAATTGTTAGCATCCGTTGCCGTTACGGTGTAGGTATCTGCGGCGAGGTTGGAGATGGTTTGTCCGTTCCCACCGTTAGACCAAGTGTAGGAAAAATTACCATTGCCACCACTGGCGTTGGCAGATGCAATACCATTGTTATTTCCCACACAATCAATATTTGTGGAGGTCAAATTGAGGATGATCGCATTGGGTGCGGTGATGACGACGGATTCCGTTTGGGTACAATTATTGGCATCCGTTGCCGTCACGGTGTAGGTGCCCGCAGGGAGGTTGGAGATCGTTTGTCCATTTCCACCGTTAGACCAAGTGTAGGAAAAATTACCGTTGCCACCGCTAGCGTTGGCAGATGCAATACCATTGTTATTTCCCACACAATCAATATTCGTGGAGGTCAAATTAAGGGTGATCGCATTGGGTGCGGTGATAGTGACAGATTCGGTTTGAGTACAATTGTTAGCATCCGTTGCCGTCACGGTGTAAGTGCCTGCAGGGAGGTTGGAGATGGTTTGTCCATTTTCACCGTTAGACCAAGTGTAGGAAAAATTACCGTTGCCACCGCTGGCATTGGCAGATGCAATACCATTGTTATTTCCCACACAATCAATATTCGTGGAGGTCAAATTGAGGGTGATCGCATTGGGTGCGGTGATGGTGACGGATTCGGTTTGAGTGCAATTGTTGGCATCCGTTGCCGTCACGGTGTAGGTATCCGCAGGGAGATTGGAGATAGTTTGTCCATTCCCACCATTAGACCAAGTGTAGGAAAAATTACCGTTACCACCGCTGGCGTTGGCAGATGCAATACCATTGTTATTTCCCACACAATCAATATTCGTGGAGGTCAAATTGAGGATGATCGCATTGGGTGCGGTGATGGTAGTCGTAGCCGTCCTAGTACAGTTGCTGTTATCCGTTGCCGTCACAGTGTAGGTGCCCGCACTCAAATTAAAAATGGTTTGACCACTAGCACCGTTCGACCAAAAATAAGTGAGTCCACCTGTTCCTCCATTTCCTAAGGCTGAGGCTGAACCATCGTTAGCCCCGCTACAACTCACATTTGTTCCCGTGGCAGTCAGGTTAATATTATTGGGTTGCGTAATCGTTACGGAAGTCGTGCTAGTGCAATTATTAAAATCGGTAGCCGTCACGGTATAGGTACCTGCGGGTACCATCGTAATCGTGGAAGCGTTGGTGCCATTTGACCAACTGAAAGCAACATTCCCCGTTCCGCCAGAAGAGGAAACTGTGGCTGCTCCCGTTGTATTTCCAAAACAATCTACATTCGTTTGGTTCACGATAAAGGGTACTAACGGATTGGGCTGATTGACTAATGTGCTCGCGGTTGCCGTTTGTCCTCCGTTGTCCGTCACCGTCACGGTGTAGTTACCCGCAGTCAAATTGAAGATAGAAGTACCGTTGCCACCGTTGGACCAACTGTAATTATAACCCGGCGTTCCCCCCGAAGCAATAATGGTAGCCGTACCGTTATTTCCATTAAAACAACTGACATCGGTAGAGGAGATACTCAGCGTTGGGGGATTACCGCCGCCACCGCCACCCGATACAGTTCCACTCACGGTATTGGTGATGGTGTAATCATTAGAGCTACCGCTACCGTTGCCCAGTAGTCCGGCGGTATATACGGTAATGACTTCGCCGTTAGCAGCGTTCGGAGCAGTCCAATCAAAATTAAAGACGACAGAGCTTCCTCCCCCAAAAGAAATGGCGGGATCGTGCTCCACGTATTCCCTACCGCCCGAAGGTGTTACTGCTACGTTGGGATCGGTAGTCGAAAAGCTCCCCGCATTATTGTTACTAGCATTCAAAGCAACTGCCTGAAATCCAGCACGGGACGGAGTACCCGCCGTGACGGATACTTGCGCTTGTAGCGTGTAGGTCTGATTGGGCGTGATGGTGGAGGGAAAATTTAAAATGTCAATCGTACCATTGTATCCGTTGGGATTACTATTGTTATGACAACTCGTACAAAGTCCGTCTCCGGGTGCACCCGTCCGCCCGTTAGGTGGATTAGAAGAAAAACTAAAAGAAAGTACGATGAGAAATAACGCAATAAAAGTAGTATAAAGAAAGTGTAATCTTCTTTTCATAATCTGATAGTTTAGCGAATCAATTAGGTTAAAACACATCAGATTAATCAAAAAAGAGATGGATTGTTTTTTCTCGGAGCAGGGAATGTGAGTAGATTGGGAAGGCGTGGCAATTTGACGACAGTTTGGGATGGAGAATTAGGAATTGAGGATTAGGGTTGTACAAAGTTCTTTGAAGTTTTGGGAAAAGTGTTTTTGGTTGGTATTTGGTAGCGATTTCAGACTGATGGGGTCAGTACTACGTACCTCGTGTAGTGTTATAATTAGCTATTTTCTACAAACGGAGGCAGCTCTAATAGGTCTGACGTACGTTTTCGTTTTTACATAGGGTGCGCCCTGTGCTAGATTAGATTACTTTAGCCTTTCAGGCTTTTATTCCATTAGAGCTATGGGTTTTTACCCCAAAGGAGTTTGCTAACTTAGCATAGGGTATTAGCTCCACAAAAATAGCCACGGGCGCAACCCGTGGTTGATGATAAAGTACAGAATAACTACCGTCGTTGATTATCTCTTTTACTTCTAACCACTCTGTGATTCTAATTCTCAAAAACTGACGTAACTTTAATATGGACTTTTGATCACCCTATCTTTTTGGGCTAAGTAATTTGAGTTCAATTCGGTAATGGTATATGAATCACCCAGCGTTAGAGAAGAGTAATTTAAAAATCAAACTTCCAGCAAAAGGATACCCTCATTACTCCTCGGAGGTATCCTCTTCTTCTATCTCCCAAACGATGGGCGTCAACATCGGCAAGTCAATCAATTCTGCTTCCTCTTTATTGATACTTCCTATTCCCAAAAATCCACCCGAAGCTTTTGCTACGTGCTTCGCAAAGGAAGTGAAACTTTTATACATTTCGGCTCCCCACTCGGGATCTAGTTTAGCCAAAATTGGATTTAGTTTTTCTAGTCTAGCAGAAAGATCAGCGGTTCTCTCTGCGGTATCTTTGGATACTACTTTGAGCCATCTTTGCAATCGCTCGGAGTAATCTTCACCTACTTTTTCGTAGAAGGATTGCATGGATTCGCTACCAGAAAAGCTACGGATTTTAGTAATTTTTTCTGATTGAGCTAGTTCATCATCATCAATGTCTCCGTCTGCTCCAGCAATCAATACCGTGATGACGGGGATGGCATCATATAGTTCTTGTCTTTCTTCTTCGTTGAGTTGTTGTAACTTATCCAACATATTTTCGAGTTATTTTTTAAAGTTGTTTTACCATTAAATTAGTTAATTTTAGACAACTTCGCCGTGAGTAAATAAGTGTTCTATTGGAGAGCGCAAATATAGAAAATTTCAATACCTTAAATTCGATTTTTTAAAACCAAAACTTAAAATAAAAATGAAGGATCAAAGAGAGTTTGACGTCATCATTTGGGGAGCAACGGGCTTCACCGGAAGATTAGTAGCCGAATATATGCTCGAAAAATACGGAACGAATGGTGATGTGAAATGGGCAATGGCAGCTAGAAATGCGGTAAAGCTAGAAAAAGTACAAGACGAACTCGGAGCATCCGCTGTGCCAGTCGTCATTGCTGATAGTAATAAAATGGATACGCTGGAGCGCATGGTGAAGCGAACGAAAGTGGTCTGTACTACGGTGGGCCCTTACGCAAAGTACGGGACTCCACTCGTGGAGGCTTGCGTCCAGCACCAAACCGATTATTGTGATCTAGCGGGTGAAGTACCTTGGATGCGCAGAATGATAGATGCCCACCACGAAACAGCAAAAGCCAATGGGGCGAGAATCGTTCATACTTGCGGTTTTGATTCGATCCCGTCGGATATGGGCGTTTATTTTTTACAGAAAAAAGCAAAAGAAAAGAAGGGAGCTTACTGCGAAGCTATCAATATGCGAGTAAAAGTCATGAAAGGCGGAATGAGTGGCGGCACTTACGCAAGCATGGGGCAGGTGATGGTAGAGGCCAGAGCGGACAAGTCAATTTTTAAAACACTCAATAATCCCTACGGATTAAATCCTGACCCAAGCGATAGAGGATTGGACAAACGCGATCTGACAGAGGTGATTTACGATGAAGATACCCAATCGTGGATTGCTCCTTTTGTCATGGCAGGAATCAATACGAGAGTAGTAAGACGCAGCCACGCTCTAGCAGGTTTTCCTTACGGAAAAAATTTTAAATACGACGAAGCCATGATGATGGGAAAAGGATTCGCAGGAAGAGCCAAGGGGAATGTACTGAGATTAGGCATGGGGGCGGTGATGTTGGCAAAGCCGGGATCATTGGTCAAGAATGTTATTGATCGGTTTTTACCAAAACCGGGAGAAGGGCCTTCCGAGGAAGAACGTGAAAATGGATTTTACAAAATACTCTTCATCGGAAAATATGCAGACGGAGACATCATCAAAGGCGTGGTAACGGGAGATCGAGATCCGGGCTACGGCTCTACCTCCAAGATGCTCGCAGAATGTGCCGTTTGTTTGGCCAAAGATAAAGACAAAACACCCAAAGTAGCGGGCATGTTGACCCCATCTGTAGCGTTTGGAGATGTATTGTTAGAGAGATTAGAAAATAACGCCGGATTAAAATTCATTATCCCGTAGGGGCAAACCCTTGTGGTTGCCCTATCTCGTAGTTGCCCCATCTCAAACAACAATAATTTCAGGTTTAAAAATTTGAAGAGGTTCGAAAGTTCAAGAAATTTGAGGGGGTTTGAAAAATTCAAAATTTCAAAAATTTCCCTATCCACCAAAACAAAATTTCACAATGGAAAAAGATTATTTTCAAGATCACATGCCGGGAAATGTTTGCTTCGGATGCGGCAGGGCCAACCACGAAGGACTAAAAATCAGTAGCTACTGGGAAGGAGACGAATCCATTTGCATTTGGGAATCTCAAGAAAAATACCAAGGGTGGAAAGGAATCTTAAACGGAGGCATACTAGCTACCCTAATTGATTGCCACACCATGTGTACCGCTATGGCCGCCGCCTACCAGGCAGAAAATCGGGACATAGAAAGCCAACCCATCTATCGGTACGCCACGGGTACGATCAATGTAAAATACTTAAAACCGACCTCCAACTTACACCCCGTGGAGCTACGTGCCAAAGTCGAAGCAATAAAAGGTCGAAAAGTTGTAATCACCTGCGATGCTTACTCCGAGGGCATCAAGACAGCCAAGGCGGAAGTAGTTGCTATTCGAGTTTTTGATAGTAGCCAAGCAGAGGGAAGTGTGTTTGGAATGTAAGCAAAACAAAAAACCTCCTGAAAGGGATTCAGAAGGTTATCATAAAAGTAGGGAAAACATTTTTATACTTTCCCGTTCAACTGAGTTCGATAAACATAAGTAAAAAAGGAGAGGTAAACTGCTAACCGTAAAGTTAAAACAAGACTAAAACTACGGGTAGCACTCATCGTGCAAAGTATCGCATAAATCGTGCAGTTCATTGACTACCACCCAAATCATTAGTAAGGCATAGCAAGTTACGGGGTGCACTCGCCGAATTTATAAAAAGAAAAGCCCCTTGCAGATACTGTTCTGTAAGGGGCTTTTGCTAGGGATACTGTCTATTGGATTAATGTTGATTTTCAGTTGATAAATTTTCCTCCGTGCTTGTAGCTTCGGAAACGGGTGCGGGGAAATAATCCGTCGTATTTTCTTCTATCACTTTTTTTAGGTTATTCATAATTTCTTCATCCTGTTGTCGCATCTGACTACTCATCATGGCCAACATGGATTTCATAAAAATATTACCGCCCGTTGCTGCTGCTTTTGATCGCATGATCGTCTTCCCATTTTTTTCTTCAAAATACATATCGAGGGTACTCGATGCCAAGTCCATTTCAAATTTCATCCCCAAATGTTCGTTTTCTTTCATGGCGGTAATGGTCTCTTTCATTTCCATCATCTCCTCACCGGGAGGGTGCATGATGATTTTCGAAACTGCGCCGACTTCATTTTTAGTGCCACTCAATAGTTCAGCACTTTTATACCCAATCAACCAATCAGCCATTTTAGATTCGTCCATCATAACTGCCCAAGCTTCTTCCACGGGCTTGTTGATTTCTAGTTCAGAACCATAGTTTACGGTTGGTTTGAAAACACCAACTAAAAG
>JBCCJE010000317.1:0-6310 GCA_039027925.1 Bacteroidota bacterium | reverse complement strand
GGCATTTCTTTTTATCAGACCCTCCAAACTCTACGACTAACGATAACTCAATACCTCCTCTACTACTCGATGATCTTCGAAGAGAGGAAACATTCCAGTCAAATCCAAAGCCTAACAAAATACCTTTGGCTATATCCGTTTTAGCAGAAAAAAGAACAGCATCTATCGTTGTAACATCATTTACACGGTTGCTTAGTCTTGAGCCAATTCCTAAAATCACACCATTTAAAAATGGATTATTTTTAGTCTTCGAAACAGTTAAACGAAAATCAGCACCAACATTTAGCTGCCAATGAGGTACTTGGATGACCGCCATAAATTTTGGAGCTATTGCTATTTTACTAGTTGTAAAAAGTGTAAAAGCACCATGCACAATCCACCTTACATTGGGCCGGTTGCCTACCTGAAGTTCCGTTTCCGAAAAAGTATAAAAATTAAACGGATTAATATGGTGAAATCCAACACCCAGATTGAACCCGGATTTATAATCATATAACAATACTCCTCCGCCAATATCTAATAGATCAATGGGTTGCTGATCTGAGAATGCTTCAAGGCTTGGCAGCGAGGTATCAAATCCTACAAAGCCATCAAATTGATTTTCGAACGCTAAACCATTAAGGTCGAGTCGAAATTGGAGCAATCCCATTTGGAGTCCCCCTGCGAACATCAACCCATTACTTAACTTCACGTGGGTAGCAAAAGAACCGAGATAATGGTTCGTCTGAAAAGCGGGAAAACCAAATACGTCTTTCACCAAATTGACTCCGTAGGCAATAGAGATATTGCCACTTGGGCAGGTCCTACCATCGTAGGAAACTAGAATAGTTTCGTAGGCATTGTCTTCCAAAACACTCGACCATTGGCCTCGGTATTTTAGACTGATCCGATTTCGACCGATCATGTAGCCAGTCATTGCGGGGTTGGTGTACAAGGGAGCGGTATCAAATTGAGAAAAATGATAATCCTGAGCGACAGCCATTTTATCAGAAAAAATAATAACAACAACTGCGAGGGCTATTTTTATCAATAAGTTTTTCATTCTTATTTTGTTTTTGATTTTTGTAAATGGAGATTTTAAAACTACGATTGCATTCCTTACCGACTGAGCATGACACTTCCTTTCTTAGTCAAAATTTCACCATCAATGTATTGGACGATGGCTTGGTAAACGTAGTGTCCATTTTGAACGAGCCTTCCTTTGAACCTTCCATCCCAACCGAATAAAGGATCATTAGGCATGAAGTTTTGAGCAGAAAATAGAATCCCCCCGTACCGATCAAAAATTTTAAAATCTAAGATTTCGGTGACTGCTGGATTATTACTTAACAAGGTAAACACGTCATTTTGTCCATCCGCATTTGGCGTAAAAATATTTGGAATGGCTATCCCTCTTTCGATCGTCACTAAAAATAAGATAGTATCTGATGCTTCACAACCGTTTTCGTCGGTCATGGTTACTGCGTAGGTTACATCATTAAATGGTTGGGCAATTGGATCTTCGCAATCCACACAATCTAGCCATTGGGTAGGCGTCCAGCGGAATATAGGATTGGATACATTATAAGTGCTAATGATCGGATGCGATTCTCCTAAAAATAAGGATACG
This sequence comes from Bacteroidota bacterium, assembly GCA_039027925.1. GTDB lineage: Bacteria > Bacteroidota > Bacteroidia > Chitinophagales > Saprospiraceae > CAJQQY01. Next base: position 4,701 of record JBCCJE010000317.1, on the reverse strand, counting down.
GTATCGTCAGCTAGTTCTATCCAAGTTTGGGCAGGCTCTACGATATTAGCAGTAAGCGATTGTTCGCAGCCATTGGCATCCGAAATCATTAAGGTATAGCTTCCTTCTTCTAGTCCATTGAATCCAGTACCTTCCAGAGTATCCAACTCCACAAAATAAGGAGCCACTCCCCCACTAATATTGTCTAAACTTATTTGTCCATCGCCAAAACCAAAGCAAGAAATATTGGAAATATTGGCATCATAGCTAATGGAATCGTTTTGTTGGATGGTGACAATCTCCTCTAATGTGCAATTATTAGCATCCGTAATTGTAATGTTATAATCTCCCGCTTCCACATTTTCGATTGAGGTAGAGGTGTTGCCCATTTCCCATAAATATTCGTATCCCGCTGTTCCGCCGAGGGCATTGATCGTGATCGCTCCATCACTTCCTCCGTAGCAGGTCACGATTTCCTCTTCAATAATCTCTATTGAAATGGGCGCATCGGGCTGCAAGACATTGACGGTCTCCGACCAAGTACATCCATTGTCATCGGTTACCGTAAAGGTGTAATCGCCAGCGGGTAAATTGACGATAAAAGAGGTATCCTCTCCGTTAGACCAATCGTATTCGTAATTGGGTGTACCGTTGGTTATACTCAAATCAATGCTCCCTTCACTATCCCCAAAACAGAGGTTATCAACTGTAGTCACGCCTCCTTCCACGGGTTCGAATACTTCTACGACGATAGAAGCAGTATCCGCACAGAAATTTTCCAAGGTATCTGCTACGATGACCGTAACCTCATAAATGCTGGGAAAATCAAACTGGTGACTTGGGCTTTCATCAAACGAAAAACTACCATCCCCAAAATCCCAACTCATCTCAAAATTATTTGTAGCAGGAGAAACCGCAAAGGCAGCATCAAAAGCAGCACAGCCCGACTGCCCGAGAGGCGTTACAATTTGAATATCAGGCTTTTGAAAAATTTCAATCTCTTTTGTCGTGGTGTTAGAACAAACTCCGCTTGTCGTGGTCAAAGTAATCGTATAGTTACCTCCGCTAGTGTAAATGTGGGTAGGTTCAGTTGCAGTACTCGTTGTTCCGTCGCCAAAATCCCAAATGTAACTTTCGCCCAAGAGGGACTGATTTTGAAAAACAACTTCCACGGGCGTACAGTCTCCATTTTTTATAAAATCAAAATCAGCGATTGGATTGGGCGCTACGTTGACGAGTTGCTGAGCGGTATTACTACAATTGCTAGCGTCCGTGACGATGAGCGTGACGATGTAGCTGCCCGAATTATTGTAACTATGAGTAGAAAAACAATCGTTGGAAAAATTGCCGTCCCCAAAATCCCAGAAGCAAGTCAAGGGATCGGGAGTGGAGGTACTTGTAAATGTAATGTTTTGGCCGACGCATACCGAGTCGGTAGAAGTGATGAAACTTGCGGTGGGGGGCACTAGGATAGTGACCGTAGCAAAACTACTATCCGCACATCCTTCCGTACTGGTCGCTAGTAATTTTACCTCATAAGTACCCGAAGTCATGTAAACATGGCTTGGATTATTCAACGTGGAGGTGTCCCCATCCCCAAAATCCCAAAGGAAATTCTGAGCCAAAGCAGAATTGTTAGTAAAAATAATAGCTTCACCCGGACACGCAATTGTATTGTTATTAAAACTCGCCGTGGGCATAGGATGGACAATCACCTCAAACTGAATACTATCAAATCCACAACCGAACGCCTTGAGCGTGATCGTATAGTTTCCTGAATTACTGTAAGTATGGCAGGGATTGAACTGAGTGCTGGTATTACCATCTCCAAACTCCCACAGCACAGCCGCTCCTAGTGTTGATAAATTCGTCAAACAAACAGGCACGCCTACACATCCTTCCACGGGATCAATATTAAAAAAGGCTGTTACATCCGTAGGGTTCACGGTGAGGTCGTAGGTAAATGTCTCTGTTCCACAGTCGTTAGTTGCAGTTAGCGAAATCGTGTAAACCGTGGGGATCGTATCCGTGAAGTAAATCATTTGTAGCGGAATAGAATCCGTACTGGTAACTCCATTGCCGTAATCCCATAACCAACTCGTCATAGGACCGCCAAAGCTGACGTTGGCAAACGTGACGGTATCTCCCGAACAGTAACTATTTTGCATTGGCCCAAAAATAGGAACAGGCCTAGGGAAAACCGTAATCGTTTCTGTCACTTCCTCGCCTTGACAGCTATTCCCTGCTAACAACGTAATGACGTAAGTGGTATCACTAAATCCTGGTCCTAGCGTAATCGTGCCCGGCTGGTCGTCATTGGAGAATAAAGAATCATTGATGTACCATTCAAACGCCTCATTATCAAAAGGCGGGGTAGTGTTAGTAAGTTCAACTTCCAAATCAGCACATCCTTCCAGAGGTGCAGCGGTAAAACTCACATCGGTAGGTACAGAAAAAATTGTAAAACTTTCCATGGTCATCGTATCACAATCTCCCGCAACTGCCGTGAGTTCAATACTATAATTACCTGCTCCAAAGCTAGTAGAATTGAACGGTGGGCTACCTGCGGGCTGACCATTGATCATCCATGATAAAGTTCCATTTGCATTCGAAATATCTGGTACGATAAGATCACCGACACAATAAGTAGGTTCTACATCAAAATCAGCATTTGGATCATCAATAGTTACGGTAAAAGTATTACCTCCGTCACAACCACCAATACTCGATCCGCTGTACATCACCTCCACCTCAGTCAATCCCAAAGCAACCATCTCGGCGATAATAAAAGTATCTCCTTGAATACACGCAGGACATGCCGTCGAAGAAAAAGTACCCGTTCCACCGGGGTTATTTACAGTCATCTGGAAAGGAGGACTCCACGAGCAAACTTCATAATCAGTAGTAGTAATTCCTGAGTCTTCTACCGTGATAGTAATGGTTGCTGCGGCAAAACAGTCTGTTCCTGATGGGCCTTTCATATATGTAATATCAAAAACTCCGATCTCTACGGGATGGAAAAAAACAGAATCTCCGTAAAAAGTCAGGTGTTGTCCTGACCATGTTCCTCCAAATGGTTCGTACAAAATCATAATAGAATCTGTATCTACGCAGAGTGTAGTATCCGTTGGAAAAGTGATAGCCACCATTTCCGCAGGAAGTACCTCAAACTCATCGGTGACAGTCTGATCCCCACATTCATTTTGCAGGAAGCAACTGACCGTGTAAGTACCTACTCCGAGCATCATAGGAAAATTAGTTTGGACATTCCCATTGATCGTATAGGTGGCATCAGGATTAAAAGGATCGGGAGTATAACTTAATTCCAAACAAGCATCAGGTTGATTCAGCGCAGAAAGCCCCTCGCCCGTAAGCACTTGAATAAAAAGGGTATCAAAATCAGGTTGGTTACATTCGTTATCTACTTCTAAGATGATCTGGTATAATCCTGTATCTGAGAAAGAAACGGTGACTTCTGGAACATTAGGAGTAGCATCATTACTGGGTGGCATGGTGCTATAACTTGCATTACTATTTCCACTCAAGGATTGCCATTCGTAAAAGTTTTCGTTGAGAGAAAAAGTATCTGCTCGCAAAAGTACGCTTACATTGGGTGGATAATTATCTGAACACATTATAAAAGGTGTAGCGGAAGAATCAATAACGACGGATGATTCGGCGAGGTAGATATTTGAAATAGCGGTATTGATGACATCAATAGATTGAGTGATTTCACCATCTCCACATTCGTTGGTTGCTACCAAGTTTACTTGGTAGGTGTTTGTATTTAAGTATTCATGGGAAGGGTCTTCTTCTGTTGAAGTAATATTATCTCCAAAATTCCACGAGAAAGAATCTCCATTGCAGGTTGTACTTTCAAATTCTACGACATTACCTAAACAAATGACTGGTTCATAATCAAATGAAGCTCTAGGTTTAAACCTTACTGCAACGGGAGCAGTTTGAAAATGACAACTTGATCCAGCAGAGCAAAAACGGAAGATTTCCATTGTTATGCTAAATACTTTTTGAGATCCTGTACAGGCTTCTGCATCGTCTATGATATAAGTATGTGATTGATTAGAAAAATCTGAAACAGTATCTGTTTGCCCATCCCCCCAAATCCAAACTATCTCATTGATATCACTCATCGTAGTATTCGGATTGACCGAGACCTCAAATGGTTCGCCCTCACAAACAAAGGTGACATTATTTGCTAGTCCCCAGTCAGCAATTACATCACCACAATCCGTTGAAAGACTGCAATCTTGTGCACTCATCAAAAGTGATATGAAAACCAAAAATAGCGTTAGGAATAAGATTCGTTTCATTTAAAACAGTTTAAGGATTTGATTAAAAAATGGCTCATGAGTTCACATCGCTCTCATTAGCGCGATAAATATTATTACAATCTGGCATCGAATATTAAGTAGCTTCAACCTTGAGCCAAAACCACCCACAGAAAAAGTAACTCTAGATTATAAAACCTAGCTTCAGTTCATAAGTCAGAAGAATTAGGAATGAATAAAAAAATTCGGTTGCCATTATTTTTCCATTCCTAAATCATTACGATTACAGAACTATTTCGTGTGGTTGTTATTCATCTTTGATACCTGCGTAAGGTTTTGAATCTAATAGAATTGTTTTGATATGTGCTATTTATCTGTCTGGGTATCTTTCTATGACGTGGGATAATTGCGCACGCAAACTGCGTACTTTAAG
>JBCCJE010000316.1:0-6334 GCA_039027925.1 Bacteroidota bacterium | reverse complement strand
ACGCCCAGAAGAACACAATCAGGAGGTTGGTGATGTTGGCTTCGAATCCATTTTTTTTCATATCATTCTTTTTTTTACACAAAAGATAAAATGGGTGTAGCCACGAAGACTGTCTCCCGTTCACCGTTGCTAATACTCCACTTTATTTCCCGAACTAATTGAAGCCTCATATTCTTTTCCTTCTTTGACTACTATAAATTTTCCAGACCTAAAAAATATATTGTCGAACCATTCGCTAGGTTCTTCCAATAGTCCATATTTCGCCATCCCCTTTTTCCCATCTTTAGAGACCACTACAAAGTTTCGATATTCATCCATTAAATGCGGCGTAAAAGCTGTAGCATAGTTGGGCTCTAACAATACTTTTCCACGATAGTCTATAATACCTCTGTATTCTCCTTTATAAACTTGAAACATATATCGTTCAAAACCTCTCTCGGTGGCTTGGAATGCTCCTGTCTTTGGAAATTGATAAATGCCATCATATTCTATGGGGCTGATGATCTTCCCTTCCAAATCTATCAGACCATATTTATCATCCATTTTGGCTATGAAAACATCTGAAAATGGTGGGAGAAAAGTAATACTTTGAAATTTGGGAGGTATTATGATTTCGCCCGTAATTTTATGAACTAGTGACATTTTGCGAAGCTCATTATCAAAGCAGGTGACGTAGTTATGATGCAAAGATTGCGGACTTTCGCATTCGAGATTTGGGTATTTAGGTTTTCCACGCTCATCAATATATTGGGAATAATAATCATAATCGCCCTTATCGTTCTTGATATTTTTGGAGGTCTTAAAGGTATGGTGGTTAATGAAATCCCACTTGATACTATCAGGAATTGTTGGGGAAATCTTTTCCCCCGAAGCATCTACCAAGTATTTGATTTTGTTGTTGTTATCAATGATATATATCCTATCGGATTTTACAACTATTCGAGGATTTTCGGGCTTCAATAGAACTTTACCGTCATAAGCAACCATTCCTTGAAGACCGTCTTTTTCTGATATAAAAAATCCATTTTGAACTATGGATGAAGGTTTTGAAATTTTATCGTACGTAAAGTCTAATTTGAACTTTTGGCTCTCTATGTCGAATATGCCCATCTTACCATCCCTTGTAATTATAAAATGATTTTCACGTGCATAAGTGATGCCGTCATATTTTGCAGGTAAAAGAATATTCCCTTTATAATCTGCCAATCCATATTTTTGATCCATAGTCTCTACGCAAAATATAGACTGATAGTGCCCATAAGAAAGGGTTGGACTTTTTCTTTTTTCTTTCGGTGCACCGTATATGGATTTATATTTTATCGGAATCACGACTTTACCATTTGTGTCTAACAGTCCTCTTTTATCTGATTTTTGTACGATAAATACTTCTTCGGTATGACTATGCTTTGAGTAAATATTATCATAGGTAGGTGATACAATGACTTTTTTTGATTTTTTATTTCTTAGTCCTTTTTTTCCATTTTCAGTAAAAATCTGTAAATCGCTATGAGGGTAAATCCATTTGTTCTCTGGGTATTGTCCACTTTCATCGGGAAAGATTTCGATAAGGTAGCCCGTCTTTTCGGAGATGACTAATTTGCCCGTTACTTCCCCTCGGGTAAATTTACTTCCTCCTGCTTTGTAATTTTCCAACTCATCATAAATCAATTTGGTATCTCTATCTCCATGATGAGTGTACCCCACATCTCTAAAACCATACTTCCCATTTCTTTTTACCAATAGCAACTGATCTGAATCGCCGTAAGTCCCCATTTCATCATAGAAGAATTGCTCTAAGACGATCTGAGTGGCTGGCTCCATGATGCCCCATTTTCCATTGTATTTCATTTTTAAGTTATACTGCCCTACTCTTTTACCACCGATTACTTCTATCACTTCATAATCGGTATGAACGATTTCTCGACCAAAAATATCAATGACGCCATACTTATCTCCTCTACGAACTTTATGATAATATCCCTTATGTCCTTCTAGTTTTTCTATTTCATCATAGTCCACTCTGAATAATAATTCATCTTTATCATTCACGGCCACATACCCTTTATCTTGTTGAGCAAAAAAGAGATAAGGATTAATTTTTATTTTATTTTCGATAGAAAAGTCTGGCTGACCACTACAACTGTGTAATGTTATAAAAGAGAAAATGAAAAGTAGGATACGCATGTATTTTTGAATTATGGATGACACCTGCCCCAAAATCCCGAGGGATTAGATCAAAGAAACAAAAGTGGGACAAAAGAAAAACACTACAAAAGACTTTTTTGATTTTTTTGTATGACATACTCTAATGCCGACAACAAGCTACTGCAAAAAAAATAATTTTTTTTCATCACTTTATGAACACATTTATAATAATCTTGTTTCATGTTAAAAATTGGAAATCTTATATACATTCGAATAAAAAAATATGGGGTTTTCAATCATAATAAATTGTCAGTTTTTTGTTTGTTAATAAATTTCTGGAGGTGTATCATCCGATATGCCTTCTTTTTTTTTGTAGTACTTCTCTCCCAAAATTTTCCGTTCCCCTTCGCACCTTTTTTTATCTTTGTTTCTTTGAAATGAAAGCACAATGAGTTAGGTACTTCCATTTCTTGCCAGAAAAGTTGATATGAATATACTGCAAAAAATACAGGAACAATACATACAAGAATTTCAAGATAATATTCCATTGGATGAATTTATATTGAATATTCTAGTCGTTGCCATTTTGCTGACCTTGCTGAGAATTTTTTATGTACGCTACGGCAATTCTCTATCCAATCGAAAAAAATTTGCGGCTAATTTTCTTCCCCTCGGACTAGCTACCCTTTTGATTATCACCATCGTAAAATCTTCTATTGCCTTGTCGTTAGGTTTGGTGGGGGCACTTTCCATTGTCAGATTTCGATCTGCCATCAAAGACCCCGAAGAGTTGACTTATCTTTTTTTTACCATTGGCGTAGGATTAGCGGGAGGAGCCAACCAACCCATTTTGGCTATCGTTGCCTTTTTGATAATTATCACGCTGCTATTTATCAACAAGATATTTACAAATAAGGTATCCTTCAAAAATGAAAATAAAATGTTTGTTAATATCCAAACGGATGAAAATGATTTAAAAAAAATTACGACCCTACTGACCGACCTCCTACCTTACGTAGAACTCAAAAGAATGGATACCCTAGAGCAAGGACTCGACCTCTCCTACGTGTGTAAGGCAGACTCCATTGACCAACTAGAGCAATTGAAAAATAACCTCACTTCCCTTTCCGCAAAAACTAAATTGTCCATCATTGATCAACCCGATTTAATCGTATGATTGTCAAAGGCAAACATTCCTCTGGAAATACACTGCGTATGTCTCTGCTGTTGTTGCTGAGTCTGGCTGGCATCTATGCCTTTTGGTACTACCTTCCGTTTTTGACCTCTTGGAAAAAAGCGGGAATGATTCATTGCGACGCAGAGGTAGTCCGAGGGAAAAATTTTATTTCCAACGGCGATCAATTTTTTAATGCCCATACTCAAAGTAGCGAGGTAGCGTTTCGGGGAGCATTTTCTTCAAAAGTCAATGCGGGGGAAGGCTACCAATTTGGCTTTGGGTTGGACTTCGAAGACTTTACCCCCGGTAAAACTTACGTGGCGAGTGTGTGGCGAAAAAAAGAATTTCACGGTGGCGTTGGTGCCCTAGTCATCATAGATAACAATGGGGTTTTTAACCTTGAAATCAAAGCACCGGTAAAAGAGAAAAATGACTGGGAGTTGTTATCTCATAAATTCACGATTCCTTTTGAGAAGAAAATAGACAATCTGAGAATCTACGTACGTACCGACGGGAAGGGCATTTTTTATTTTGATGATCTGAAAATAGTAGAACAGGAAGAAACTAAAGAGACGAGTCAATTTATGCCCCAAACGATTCAACTAAGCCTTTCCCCGAAAGCCTTAAAAAAATTGGACGATAAAAGAAAGCAAGCCCTGCAAGTAGGTATCCTCCAAACCGAGGCAGATGATTGGGTCAAAGGAATGCTCACTGCTCCCTCGTCCGCAGAAGAGATGCCCATCGAACTGAGGCTCAAAGGCGATTGGCTGGATCATCTTAAAAATGATAAATGGTCTTACCGTATCCAAGTAAAAGACCCTTACGCTTGGAATAGGTTAAAAACTTTTTCCCTGCAGTCTCCCGAAACGAGGGAATTTTTGCAAGAATGGATACTACACCAATGGTGGAAAAAAGAAGATGTACTGACCCCCCGCTACGATTTTGTAGAACTCAAAATCAATGGCACTTCCAAAGGTATTTACGCCTACGAAGAACATTTTGAAAAACAACTGCCCGAATCCAACGAGCGACGGGAGGGGGTTATCGTTCGCTTTTCGGAGGAAGGATTTTGGGAGGACGTCAAAATGCGACTAAGTGATCTGGAAGGGAATCCATTGGCTCACATCAATAATTCGGCACATTATAAAACCTCGGAAATTAGACCTTTTAAGGAAAAACAAATTGCGGAGAATCCCGCTTTGTTGGCCCAACTCGAAGTTGCCCAAGGGTTGTTGAAAAATTTTATAGATCAAGACCGACCCGTCCATGAAATATTTGACACGGAGAGGGTAGCTGCTTATTTTGCCATCTGTGATTTAATGCACGCCCAACACAGCGTAGCTTGGCACAACATGCGATTTTATTTTAACCCCATTTTGAACAAACTAGAGCCAATTGGTTTTGATGGTTTTCCTACCTACAATTACCCTTTTCTGCTGCTGAGTGAGGGCGCATTGAGCCAACACTTTAAGGAAGACGATGAACCCATTTCGTATTTTTTTCGGGATACTACTTTTTTAAAACAATACATTTACAAGTTGTTTTATTTTTCGTCAGATGAATATTGGAGTAGTTTCATTAACGAATTCGAGAGTGGAATTTTGGCAAGAGCAGATTTCATAACAAAAGAATTCCAAAATTACCAACCCAACCTTGAACTGATAGAAAAGAGGGTAAAGGGAATCCGATCGGGGATTACTCCCATTGATGATTTTAGCGTGCGAGCTTTTTTTGATAAAAATAATTCGAAAATTTTTGTAGGAAATACACACAGCTTACCCGTAGAAATTATCGGTAGTGGTCGGAGTGCGAAGCAAGTAGATGCTTACTTGAAAAAAAAGGTACTGCTCCCTGCCTACGTCACCCAACCTTTTTATATCAATCAGTCCAAAAAGAAAAAGAAGAAAGCTCCTGATCTAGCCCATATCATTCGGCACGAAGTGGAACACCAAGAGGTTGACATTTCGCCAAATGTAAAATATTTGTTTTATCGAGTCTTAGGAAGCGAGCGGGTGTTTTTTACCAAAATCAGAAATTGGAGTTTACCGAAAACCAACAAGATCAATCCAACTACCGAGACACCGACATTGCTCACATCCAATGCGCTCTACAAAGTCACAGGCAATAAAGTAATCTTTCGTAGCGGCAAACGTACTACCAACCAAGATGTGATTATTCCCGCTGGATATAAGGTATATTTTTCGGCAGGAACGGAAATTGACTTTACACAAGGTGCCAAATTTTTGAGTTATGCCCCGCTGTTGATGGAAGGCACTAAAGAAAACCCCATAAAGATATTTTCGTCCGATGGCACTAACAATGGATTTACAATTTTGCAAGCCGAGGAAACTTCCAAGCTAAAATATGTCCTTTTCGAAAATCTAAATACTCACCGTAAAGCCAACTGGAACCTCACGGGGGCAGTTACTTTTTACGAATCCGAGGTCATCATTGAAGATGCTTATTTCAGTAAGTCCCAGAGTGAAGATGCGCTCAACATCGTTCGATCCGATTTTGAAATACGCCGCTGCGTATTCTCTTCTACTTTCTCCGATGGATTAGATTTAGATTTTTCTAACGGTTCGGTATCCGATTCTAAATTTTTGAATACCAACAATGACGGACTCGACGTATCGGGCAGCAACGTCTATGTGGTCAATGGCGAAATAAATACTTGTGGAGACAAGGGCATCAGCGTAGGCGAAGCATCGAAAGTCATCATCACATCGGCCAATATCATCAACTGTCCCGTAGGGGTAGCCTCAAAAGACATGTCGGAAGTTATCATTGAGGATATCAATATATCGGAGTGTAAAGTGGGATTCGCCGTGTATCAAAAAAAACCGGAATTTGGCAACGGCAAAATGGAAGTCAAAAAATACGCAAGCAAAAAAGTAGAAACGCTGTACAATGTAGCAAAAGGAAGTTACTTGGATATGAACGGAAAAATAATAAATCCTTAAATTAAAAATTGATAACAAGTGTTTTATTAAAAAATATTCATTTTATTTT
>JBCCJE010000315.1:0-6340 GCA_039027925.1 Bacteroidota bacterium | reverse complement strand
TCTTTATGCAAGGCGAAAAACGTAGGCGATGCGGGGCATCCTGTGCTTGCTTGATGCCAGAGCATCAAAGGCTTTTCAACGCAGCAGAAAGGAAAAAGAACAAGTAGAAAATGTAAAGTTATTATTGAACCATTCCTTAGCTGCGTTTCATTCTTTTTTGAATTTTAGCTTTGCTGGATAATTACAAAAAATGAATTCCTAATCTTAAATTTGTGTCTGATCCTCCATTTTTAACTTTCTGCTTGCGGCTCAGCAAAGACAGGTTTTTAAGTTTTAATTTTACCATGCGAAATCAACTTTTACTTTTTTCACTACTACTTTTTTTAGGATGCGCTCGAAAATATCCTGCGTACGAATTTTTACCAAAAGAAAAATTCCCTCAATCGTGGATAGGAGTATGGTCAGGAAAACTGCAAATCTATTCTACGAAAGGATTGATGCAAACGGTTCAAATGGAGTTAGAAATCCTTCCAACGGATCAGCCCGATATTTTTACTTGGGCATTGACCTACGGTGAAGATCAAATGAAAGAAAGACGGAGCTATGAATTAAAAACCATCAACGCAGAAGAAGGCATCTACGTCATTGATGAAAAAAATTCCATCATTTTAGAATCCTATCTTTATCACAACAAGTTGATTAGTAGATTTGAGGTGCAAGGTAATCTCTTGATATGTACCTACGAAAAAAGAAAAGACCAACTCATCTTTGAAGTTATGGCGGGTGCTGATCAAGCGATAAATACTACGGGAGGAAAAGAAATGGACGGCGATACCATTCCCGAAGTGAGGTCTTTTTCGATGAGCGTGAGCCAGAGAGCTATTTTAAAAAAGGGTTAGATAGTTGATTATCTTCGGTAATTCCATACCTTTTTCCTACAATTTATAATTTTTTGATCTTTTATTTGGATAGCCTACCTAGGAAGACCGCTTCTGTTCCCAAGCCCAAGCCGTTCGCATAATATCTTCAATATTGCGAGTGGGTTTCCATTTTAATTTGCTTTTAGCTTTTTTGTAGTTGGAGTAAATGGCTATAACATCACCTTTACGTCGAGGCCCAATTTTGTAATTCAACGCAATGCCAGATACTTTTTCAAATGCCTGAATGACTTCCAAGACCGTAGCCCCCTCTCCGATGCCGAGGTTGAAGGCTTCGCAATTATTTTTGTTACTCTTTTTTTTGAGCAAATACTGCAATGCTTTGGTATGCGCATTCGCTAAGTCCATCACGTGAATGTAGTCCCGCACGCAGCTACCATCGCGCGTATCGTAATCATTTCCGAAAACGGTAATGGACTTTCTTTTCCCAATTGCCGTCTCCGTAATCACAGGTACAAGATTGAGTGCCACGTTGGGTGCTTCTCCCATCAAGGCACTCTCGTGTGCCCCCGCAGGATTAAAGTATCTCAGTAAAATTGATTTGGAAGTAGGATTGGCCTTGGCGTAGGATTCAATAATTCTCTCGCCCATTTGCTTGGTGAGTCCGTAGGGGCTTTCTGCTTTTTTGAAGGGGGTCTCCTCCGTCACGGGAAGGTCGTCCGCATTGCCGTAAACAGTACACGAGGAAGAAAAAATGAAATTCTCTACGTTAAAATTTTTTGCCGCATCCAGCAGATTGAGCAAACTATTCAAATTATTATTAAAATATTCGAGCGGCATATCCACGGATTCTCCAACACTTTTTAAGGCGGCAAAATGTACAATACCAACTATATCTCTGTGCTCCGCGAATAATTGAAATACTCGTTTTTTATTACACAAATCAAAGCGATAGTTCTTAATTTTTTTACTCGTAATTTTTTCAATTCCCTTGAGCGGCTTGGTATTAGAGTTCACTAAGTTATCTACCGAGATCACTTCAAAGCCGTGGTTAATTAAATCAACGATGGTATGGCTTCCGATATATCCACATCCTCCGGTCACTAATACTTTATTCATTTTGATTACTTTTACAAAAATTAAAAATGGGGTGAAAAAATGATTGATTGGGTAACCAACAAAACGGTGACAAAAATAATTAAAAAAGTGAAAGAAAAGCTACAATCCATGTTACCACTATCCGTCATCATCACCACTTTTAATGAGGAGGAGCACATCGAAGCAGTTCTGAAGTCGGTAGAGTGGGCGGACGAAATACTCTTGGTGGATTCTTTTAGCACCGATGACACGGTGACTCTGGCCAAAAAATACCATCCTAAAATTTTTCAAAGAAAATACATCAGTCCTGCCGATCAAAAAAATTGGGCGATTCCGCAAGCCACCCACGATTGGATTTTGATCCTTGACGCAGATGAAAGAGTGACTCCAAAATTGCGGGAAGAGATTACTAGCCTTCTCCGAGTACCTCCGCCCAAGGATGCTTATTGGATTCCACGTCAAAGTTTTTTCATGGGAAAAAAAGTACGGTTCAGCGGCTGGCAAGGAGACCAAGTTATTCGGCTCATCAAAAAAGAAAAGTGTAGATACCAAGATGTGCAAGTGCACGAAGAAATTGAAACAGCAGGAATTATCGTAGGAAAATTAAAAAATAAACTGCATCATTTCACTTATAAAAATAGAGATCATTTTTTAGCAAAAATGTTGCGGTACGCCGAATGGTCGGCTAAAGATCATTTTGAAAAAACGCCACGAGTAACCTTTGTTCACCTCTACGTTAAACCATTTTTTAGATTCGTAAAACACTACGTAATCCAACTGGGCTTTCTTGATGGTGAGGTAGGATTTGCCATCAGCAAGATCATGGCGTGGGGCGTTTACCAAAGATATTTGAAAATTAAAGAGCTGAGAAAACAGGATAAAAGATAATTTGTAATTGATGACATCCACGGTTGGGAAAAGTCATAATCATCAGCGTTAATATGCCCTCTGACTTTTTAACACAGATCAATTATGATTTTTAAGATTATTATGACCTGGCTACCGACGAGGACTGGTTTTCTTTTCCAAAATGGTAAGCCGCCGAACGATCTACCAGATAGCCACCCTACAACCATACTTTGTATTCCTCATCAACCGTTTGATTAAAAAAAGCAGAGATTTCGAGGGGAAAGACAAAAATTATTCTCCTCGCTCTTTTCACCTCCAAATAAAAAAATTACATCATGAAAAAATTAACATACATCGTTCTCTTACTTTTACCTTTATTGTGCTTACAATGCAAAAGTTCCAAAAGATCAGCTCAAGCATCCAGTCAGCGCACGGGGGTAGAATTTGTCCAATCAGCTACCCTTTCGGATGTGCTGGATAAAGCTGCGGCTGAAAATAAATTGGTCTTTGTAGATTTTTATGCCACTTGGTGCCAGCCTTGTAAGATGATGCAAAAGGATGTTTACCCAGATCAGACCATTTCCAGTTTTTTCAACAAAAATTTTATCAGTTATAAAATAGATGGCGAAAAAGGAAATGGCAGAAACTTGGCTGCTCTTTATAATGTGAAAGCCTATCCGACTTTGGTTTGGCTAGATGCCAAGGGGCGAGTGGTGGAAAGGAAAGAAGGGGCTGCCTATCATACCGAGTTAATGAGATTGGCAAAATCAGCATTGGAGAAAAATAAATTAATGTAGTGGACGAACTACGAACACTTCGCCTACAGACCAAGAACCACGGTTGAGAAAACGTACTTTTTCTTAGGTTTGTAAAAATAATAAATTGAATATGAGTAAACTTTATGTCCTACTGATCCTTCTTTCTTACAGCTTGCAGGTATCTGCCAATTATTTTGAGTTTACGCCATTAGCTACCGAGGCCTACGAAAAAGCGATGAGCCTTCGATTCGAAGAAGCAAGGAAAGACTTGGAACAATTAAGAAGTGATGAGCCCCAAAATACGATTGTCCACTTCATCGAAAACTACATAGATTTTTTTACCATTTTTATCAATGAAGATAAGTCTGAGTTCAAGCGACTGGAGCGCAACAAAAATCCAAGACTCAAAGCAATCAGAAAAGGAGATCGAAACTCACCTTATTATCTTTACTGCCAAGCGGAAATAAAATTACAATGGGCACTTGCTCGCTTAAAATTTGAGCAGTACTTCAATGCCTTCAACGAAGTGAGTTCTGCCTACAAACTCCTCAAACGTAACCAAAAAAAATTTCCTGATTTTATCGCTAATAAAAAAAGCCTTGGGATACTTCACGCTATGGTCGGAACTGTACCCGACAATTATAAGTGGGGAGTCAAACTCCTCGGCGGTATGACGGGTACCATCGAGCAAGGAAGAAAAGAAGTAGAAGAAGTACTCACCTACGCCAAAACCAACGATTTTTTATTTGAGGAGGAGACCCTCGTGATGTACGCATTTTTAATGTTACACCTGAAAAATGATCTCGACGAAGCGTGGGAAATTATTCAGAGTGATAAATTAAATCCCAAGTCCAATCCACTTGTTTGTTTTTCCTTCGGAAATATCGCCATGCGAACGGGGCGCATTGAGGAGGCTATCAACATCCTAGAAAATAGACCCGTCGGGCAACAATATTTTAAGTTTCGTTTTTTGGATTACATGCTGGGGCTTTCCAAATTGTATCGCTTGGATCAGGACGCCGATGTTTATTTAAAAAAATATGTGGACAACTTTAATGGTCAAAACTACATCAAAGAAGCCTACCAAAAACTAGCTTGGCACTACCTAGTACACGGTAGCGAAGCAAAATATAAGGAATACATCACCTACGCCAGAAGTCGAGGCGCCAAAGTAATAGGTGGTGATAAAAGTGCCGAAAAAGAAGCCAAAAGTGAAAAAGTACCACATACCTTATTGCTGAAAGCTCGGCTACTTTTTGATGGTGGCTACTACGAGCGAGCGAGAGATTTACTCAAAGGAAAATCACTCGCCGACTTTTACAATCAAAAAAATCAGCTAGAATTTACTTACCGACTGGGGCGGATCAATCACAATTTGGGGTATCACTACGAGGCCATTGCGAATTACCAAACTACGATAGATCGGGGGCGATACGCTACTTATTATTTTGCTTGCAATGCTGCGTTGCAAATTGGATTGATCCACGAGATGTATGAGGACAAAGCCAAAGCGAAGGAATTTTTTAAGCTGTGCTTGGATATTGATCCCGAAGAGTATCAGCGTAGTTTGCATCAAAAAGCGAAGGCGGGATTGAATCGGTTGAAGTGATAGCGTATCGCTAAAAACGAAAAATAAACGTTCAAAAAATAAAACGATTTGTATTGCATTTCCATAACAATACGTACACGGTAATTTTTTAGTTGCTTTTTTATAACTCTTTTTATCGTTTTCTTCGTCTTAGAGGTAAGTGCTAATCTATGACATCGAGAGGAGTGTTGCCCGAGGGAAAGACTGTACTCACCTTAACGCTACTGCAAGTCTTTTGTTATAAAATCAACAGTTATGAATAAAATAATTTTCCCCGTAATAGTTTCGTTCCTGCTCGTTACTTCGCTCGTGAATAAATCATATGCACAAGAACTACGAGGATACGAAATATGGTTTGAAAGAATTACAGATACAGAATATGATTTCTACTTTGATATTTACCTTTACTCAGAAACTCCAATAGACAAACCTTTTTTAAAACTGGACTGTACAGGACCAGTTAAGGATACGGCTTACCTACAATCGCAGGTAGAACTCGATGATGATATCTCGCTGCTCAGTTATAAAGCAAGTCATAAAGTACCTGACATAAATATCATCTTCTATATTACCGTCGAGGATTTTTTTTCGTTACCACCTAACATTGTTAATTATCAGAGCAACAGAGATACCTTTTTTATTTTTAAAGATTTCTTCATTATCAATCCTACGTTTTCACAAATCAGTAACTCCCCTTACTTTTCAATAAATCAAACCACTACCTCTATCCAACAAGGAACTTGGCTTCACGCTCCTCAGGCAGAAGACCCAGAAGGAGATCTTATAGCATATGAATTATTTGATTTTAATGTTTGGAGTAATAATTACTGGAGCATTGACTACGATTTTCCTGCTGATTCTAGTCACTTTTTTATTGATTCGATGTCTGGTGTATTGACTTGGGATCAAATTAATGCGCCGGGATTTTACCTCATCGGAATTAAAGTAATTGAGAGTATAAATCCTACGGGAAATTATCTAAGCGAAATCTATCGAATCATGTTCGTAGAAATCAAAGAGGAGGATATCATTACTGCTACCGTAGATTTGGATGAGAAAAGTAAGTTTGATTTTTTTCCTAATCCAACTGCGGATAATATAACAATAAATTTACAAGGTAACTTAACCAAGGAAAAATCCACCCTCACCTTAACCAACCTCCTCGGGCAATCGCTTCAGCGTATTCAACTTCCACACTTCGACGGAGTATTTACCTACGACTTAGAGGT
>JBCCJE010000314.1:0-6355 GCA_039027925.1 Bacteroidota bacterium | reverse complement strand
TTTTGGAATTACCTAAAGAGCACCAGAGGTGCGGTATCTCGGTAGAAAATAACAATCTATTTACAAAACGTAAAAGTCCCAGAGGGACGACACCTGCCTACAAGCCCGCCGGTAGGTATAACCATTAGTTGACATAGACAAAGATCAAATTGAATGATCTACAATCTTTTCATCCCTTCGGGATTCAGCGGGCAAAGATGGTAGCTGCATTCGCTCAATTTAATGAATCGTAAATGCTAAGACAAACCAACAGAAACACTTTTCCCAAAACTTCAAAAAACTTTGTACACTTTTAATTCTCTAAGGTTTCGGGGCAGGCTTAATTCATCATTAAATAAATTACGCCCACCGTTCCGTTGCTACCATCGCTTTCGGATAATCCAAGCCTAGACGGATACTAAAGTCACTTTGTTCATCATCGGAAAGGATATCAGGACGGTGTACCTTTTCGGCGGGGAGGTAAGAAAGCTCTGGTAGCCAATGCTTTACGTATTGCCCCTGAGGATCATATCTTCTCGCTTGGGATAAAATATTAAAGTAGCGATCTTCTCTCGGGTCGCTTCCTACGCCGGCTATATAATTCCAGTTGCCCCAATTGCTGCAAGGGTCATAATCTATCAGTAGCGATTCAAAATAGTCTGCGCCCATCTGCCAGTTCACCTTGAGATCTTTCACTAGGAAACTAGCCACATTTTGTCGCCCTCGGTTGGACATATATCCCGTGAGTGATAGCTCTCTCATGTTGGCATCTATAAATGGAACCCCCGTTCTACCTTCGACCCAAAGTTGGAGTAAGTTCATATCGTCTTTCAGGTCAACATCCTGTACACCTTTTGTTCCTCCTCTTTGGAAAATTTTGTTGCCGTGTTTTTTTCCCATAAATCGGAAAAAGTCTCTCCACATGAGCTCGAAGAACAACCAATAGGTAGAATCATTTTTTACTCGCTCCGCCTCGTATTTTTTCAACTCCCAATAAATGACTTTGGGGGATAAACAACCTTGTGCCAGCCAGGGCGAAAACTTTGAAGAATAATTGCGCCCCAACATTTGATTGCGTGTTTGTTTGTAGGTGCTAATAGCATCGGATTCCCAGAGGTATTCCTTTAGCCGTTGGAGAGCAACCGTTTCTCCGCCTTTGAAATTCAGCACTGCTCGATCTTCTTTTTCGATAGGATCGTGACCAAAATCTTCAATGGTAGGGATTTGACCTGGCTCAATACTTACGGTGAGAGGTTCAAATTTTTCAGTAGGCGTTTCTAGTGGCTCTCTAATTTTTACAAAACGCTCCACCTCTTTTCTAAAACTACTAAAGGTATCAGGACAATGAGGAACTGGAAAAGGTAAATCGCCAGTGTGGTACAACATTTTTCCACGGGAGAAAATGACCTCTTGTCCGACCGTCCACGAATTTTTTTCGAGCGCATCCTGCACATCTATTTCCTCTTGCGTGCGTTCTCTGTTACAAAAAATCCAAGAAGTCTTCGCTTTCTTCGCAATTTTAAATATTTCTTCTTCGGGTTTTCCGACTCTCACGATGAGGTTACTGCCTAGCTCCTGTAAAGAGTTGCGCAGATCGTGGATACACTCTATGATAAATTGTGCTCTGTATTTGCCCGTTTTTTTAAATCCGTATCGGGTTTGTCCTTTGAATACTCGCTCATCGAATACGTAGATGGGGATGACCTCCGTACCATTCTTCAGAGCATGAACCAATGATTCATTATCGTGCAATCTTAAATCTTGTCGAAACCAAACAATAACTCTGTGCCTTTTCATATGCCCAAATTTTGATGGGAAATGATTCTAAAGTAGATATACTTTTCCCAAAAATGAATAATAAGAATTTTAACAACCTAAAGATAATTTGGTTGGGCTTTATTTACAATAAATCCCACTAAAAGAAAAAGTCGGGAGGAGTTCATCCGTAATAAAAGATAGGCTCATCTTTGCGTGAAGTCTATTTTAATTCACGTGAAATTTGCCCGCTTGCTTGCCGTGCTTACTCACTACCTGATAGACGTACATACCACCCGCCCAATCAGCAAGATTGACTTCCACCTGCTGAGTACCCGAAGGTAGGGCAATAGTTCGCACCATTTGCCCTTGGAGATTGAATAAATGGAGTGTGGAATTGCTATTCAGATTTTCGTACTGAATGTGCAATTGATTTTCGTAGTTAAAAACTTGGATATTTTTTTCCGTAAGTGCTCCTTCGTAAGTGGAAGTGGGCGGTCCGTCGAATGGAGAATAGGTTAAACCGTTCATAGGGGCATTGGCTGCCGTGGTAAAATCTCCAGCAAAATAAATATGATCCTGAAAGACTTCTGCGGCGCGTACGATTTGGTCAAATGCTCCTCCTGGGGCATTAAATGAGGAAAAATTTATGCCTCCTATTTGAACCAATCCAGTTGCGTAAGTACCAATAATTGGAACATACTGAATGTTTCCAAAAGCATAGATTACTTGATTGTGCTCCAAAAAACCATGAATTCGACTCTGATGATTAGTCAAATCTGGGGTCAGTTCATAAAGGGTTGGGTACTCCCAAAACCCTGCGTTCAAAATACCTAAACCGATACCTCCGTCATAATTTCCACCTACGTAAAGATTTCCATCGGAAGCTCTAAAAGTGCAACTAATGTTTTCCAATTCAGAGTAGAGTCCTATTTCCCAATTAGTGTTTCCCCAATACTTCCAGTAGGCTAAATTAGTAAAAAACTGGTTGATGACAGTATCCAAAACCTCAGGTGCTGTCATGGTAAAATCTCCACCTACTAAAATGGGTGCGTTATCAATATGATGGAGCGTGTAAACGGGGCCATCAACTGCTAAGCTGTTTTGGATAGTATCATAACCGATTGGGTTCGTATTAAAAATCCGAGTATGATTTGTCCATACAGCGTGTTGGTATCTAGCTAGATATTTGATCGGTTGACCATCTATCGTGTCAAAGTCTCCTCCTGCAAATAATCCACCTCCCCCGTACGACAAGGTAAAGACGGTGCCTCCCATCTCGCCCGCTTGTATCCCTGTCCACGCAATTCCATCCCAATAAGCAATATTAGAATATTGGGGATTATCATTCAGAATAAAATTTCCGCCAACGTAAATGCCGCCCAAGTTATCCGTAGTGATCGTAAAGATTTCTCCAGTGACCCCTTCACCGAGGGTTGACCAATTTTCTCCATCCCAACTTACAATGCTATTCGCAGCCACTCCGTCTATTTCCGAAAAATCTCCCGCCATGTAAAGTACGCTTCCGTCTTTACTGGTTTTCATCACGTTAATTTTACCATCCACTCCGCCTCCATTTCCTACTTCGTAGTAGGCTTGGGGTAGGGGAGGATAGCCGGGTTGTATCCACGCCAACTCCGCTAACGTAAAGCCATTTTCGACCGCCCAATTTTTTAGCTCAGGGTAAATGATCTGTAATTCCGAGATGTACCCGTAATTATTTTCTTGTCGAATTTTTTCTACCAAGTCCGTCGCCCCACTCGCTTTGACCAAATGCCCGACGGCGCATGCCGTACCCACTTCGTCCACGAAGTAAGGCTGTCTGTGGGGGTGATAGCTATTTTTTGGAAAAAGCCCCCGCTGCCAGTAAGTTTTTAGAACATCGAGGTAGTGTATCCGATTGGCTTTTTGCGTAGCGGTCAATTTTGTAACATTGCGTTTACGTAACGTTTTTTCTACCAGTTGTAAATGTAGTTGGATGCGTTCCTCATCTTTTCGGAAAGTTATCTCTCGATCCAAAAAATCAACGCCAATATCCTGGATAGTCCATTGTTGGTTGACTTCTGCGAGGTGCTCCAACACAGTAGCAGTTGTCGAAGGCTGTAAATTTTGCGCAAAAATGGTGACGGTAAGAAGTAGAGAAAAAGATAGGAAAAATAGATTAGCTTTTTTCATGGTAAGGGGATTTTAGTTGTTCAAAGATTTTATCTCTAAAAGTAGCATTTTTCCCCTGATAATTAAAAAATAAAAATTGGTTTATTGGGTTAGCGATAATTTCTTGGTAGTCAAGATGGTATGAAATCCTCATCTAGGATGTCATCTTTAGTAGAAAAACGAGTGTGAAAATATTGTCTTGAAGAGTTCAACAATAGATACCCTAAAGCGATGATTAATAGGATAGGTGGAAACGAATTGGATAACGAATTTAGAATCGTAATTCCCATTAGTCCAATAACTAGCACAAAGGATAGTCTAAAATGAATTGAATACAAAATGGCAGCATGGAACACCACGGGAAAGAAAAACGTACCCAACACAAGCCCCGTATTTTTTTCCACTAATAATGGATATAAGTCAAATTTCTCGTCGAGAAGTTGCTGAATATTGGCTAGGATTTCGTTGCCATGACTTGACTTAGAAACTACGTAAATGCCTATGACAAAGCACCCCATCATCAGCATAAACTTGATCCAAATTAGTATCAAAGCAATTTTTACAGTGAGTGGTTTGGAGCTATTTTTCATTGATATTACCAAAGTTGAATACGCCACGGATAGACTATCTTATCCACTAATGTAAAGCCGACCGAATCTCTAAACTTTCGATGATTTCGCCCTCTTTTTGAATCCACCACTCCAACCGATCATAGACCATTTTTTCGTCAAAATAATTCAGAGCCATTTTGACAAATACGTGTCCGTGTTTTGCTTCTGATGCCCAAAGCGTTCTGTAAAACCGGTGCATGACTTTTTCATTTTGTGCTTCGGCAACTAATCGAAAGCGTTCTGCTCCCCTTGTTTCCACCACCGACGCAATGAGTAGGCGATCAAGAAAACGTTCCTTTCTACCCGAGTGACAAAGTCTCAATAATTTCTTTAAATAAGGATCTTCGCCAATTGAATGTTGGAGGGGAATCCCTTTGCTTTCCATCAACTGGTACACCTGCTGGAAGTGTTCCAATTCTTCGATTCCAATTTCGATTAGTTCGGGAATAATTTCTACCCGATCTGGATATTTTGCCACAAAACTCATGGCCATAGCGGATGCTTTTCTTTCACAATCTGCGTGGTCTTGTAAAAAAGCGGGAAAATCAGCCATAACAGCATCTATCCATTCCTGACTGCTCGGTACGACGATGTCTAAGTTTAATTTCATTTTCGTAATTTTTTGTAAAAATAAAAATAGGTAATAACTTTTTTAGGAAACCAGTCATCCTTTCTAAAAATAAAAAAGCGTAAAGAGCTAATTCTCTTTACGCCTTTTGTATTTAATACTAAGTGGGCTAAATCTTACAGATGAGAAAAATGCACCACCTTGCCATCGTATCTAAATTTTACATCTGACTCTTTTCCGTTGTTCAGCTTCTTGTTGTAGTCTCGTTTCATTTTTGTTACGTAGCTATTCATTTTACGCTCTGACACGTTTACCTCCTGACCATTCGTAATGGCATCCGTCACGTAACTGTGCAGCAGTACATCATACTGTTTTTTGAAAAGGCTAGGATGATTAAAAATATCCGTACCCAAAATTTCATTTCCACTCACGACTACCATTCCTATCACGTTGTCGCCATCTTCCATTTTATCCTGAAAATAAGCCAAATAACGATTGCGCTCTGCGGTGTAATCTTTGGAGTTTTCTAAAGCGGTATAAGTTCCAGTAGAAGATTCCGCATCGTTGGTCATCGTCAAATTTCCAACGGCTGCCCATACTTTCCTTTGATCTTTTTCGTGTTTTACAGTTTTCCGAATATCGTTGGAGACGACATTGTAATACCCTGTGAAGGCATATACTTTTTTATTTCGTTGTGCCTCCTGATCCAAATCTTCCGCTTCGTCGCTTCGGTAATCCCAACGACCTTGTTCCACACAAAATACTTCAACATTAGCCAAAGTACGAGGAGGTAATACCATATCTTGCGCCAGTACTCTATCTTGATTGCCTCCCTTAACGACATCTCCTGCCATCAAGTAAATAGTATCTTGACTTTTATTTTGGACCGTCAAGTTATTGACAGCATCCGAATCTTCCATTCTCCCGAATGGCTTTTTTTCCGTAATTCTAAACCCTTGGATGTCCATTGCCTCTTTAAGATTTTTGTAGCTGGCTAGGGCTTGATGATTAGCGATGTGATCCTCAGAAGCGACGATTGGATATATGCGCATTTTTTCAAAATCTAAGGCATCATTATCGGTAAGATCTACATCAAATCCATATTGGATAGCGTCCGCCGCATCGTCATTATTGGCAGTCGTGGTGGTAGATCTTTCGTTAGTACAAGCTGCTAAAAATAGCATCAAAAGAAAGATGATTTTTTTCATAACTGATTTTTATGATTTATAAAAAAATAAATATCGGAAGAATGTAATTGGTATCCAAATTTTTTGGGAATTGAAAGGGA
>JBCCJE010000313.1:0-6356 GCA_039027925.1 Bacteroidota bacterium | reverse complement strand
TTTTAATCCAGATTGGATACCGGGGTCGCTGATGGCTACCGAATTTCCGGGTACACGATTATTTTTCGAAATCATATTTGGATGGGTAGTAGATTGGGTAGGAATAGAGCAAACAGTCTTTTGGGGAAGATTACTCAACTTCATTTTGTTGGCTATCCCCGTTGCTCGACTTTTTAAAATGTTCCAATTTTCGAACGCTCAAATTCTTTTTTTACTTCAATTGTTCATCATTGCGGGCCAACGATTCTTTGGTGGCGAATGGATTTTTGGAGGACTCGAAGCCAAAACCTTCTCCTACGTTTTTGTTTTTTGGGGACTCTTATTTTTTCTGAAAAAAGAATATTACAAGGCGTTCGGATTTTGTATTGTAGCCACTTACTTCCATATATTAGTAGGAGGGTGGTTTGCGATTAGCTGCTTTCTAGTATTGCTTTTCCAAAAAATAAAATGGCTAGAGCTGTTCAAGCTCGGTTTCTTTTACGGTATTCCGCTCTTACCTTTTTTGTTTTATTTGGGAAAAAATATGTTTGCGGAAGTACCCAACTTTGCGGAAGAAATTAACCTCAATTACATTTATACCTACTTCCGCAATAAGCATCATATCGGCTTATTTTACAGTTTTGATTATTTTTTTAAACAGCACTTTTGGGGGGTACTCATTTCCACGAGCGTATTTTTTATCTTTTTAAAAAGCAAAATACCCCAGGTAAGTACCAACGCAATTTCAACAATTCGCTACTTGATGTTGGCGATGCTTGGCATAGGAATTTGTTTTGTTGGAGTGAGCCTAATGGACAATTTAATTTTTGATTTATCGGGAGGCTTTCTACTCAAATCCTATCCTTTCCGAATGCAAAGCCTCGCTTTTTTATTTTTTCTTATACTCAGTTTGATCGCCATAACACAACACGAAAAGTACCAGCAAAAATGGAATAGCGTGTTTCCTATTTTAGTTTTTCTTGCCTTGATTGTAGCCGGTGTGAAATTCAGCACCAACATCAAAAAGATGACCAACTATCAAAAAGACCAGGCCTACAACGAAGTTATTTCCTTTTTGAAACAAGAGACTTCGCCATCCGCTACGATAATGGTATTGGGCAATCGAACCGCTTCCGAGGAGGCTCGACAGAAAGATACTTTTGCGTTGGACTTGATGCGCAGGACTGCCCGAGAGAATTTTGTACATTTTAAATTTGTTCCTAGTACCCCCAATAAAATGTACGAATGGTATCAACGCCTCAAAGCGGTAGATCGAGTAGAAGAAGAGCCTCAGTATTTTGCTACCCTCCAGAAAAAGTATTCGATTGATTACGTTTTGACCTCTGCTGATTTTTTACTAAACGGAAAAGTGGTTTTACAGAATGACCGATTCACGGTTTATAAAGTAAATTAAGTTTTTGCTAGTGCTACCTGTTTTCACTAAATCACCAATCATTAGCTTTTATAATGTTGTCAAATTCATCTATTTTTTCTTGAGGCAATCCACTTAAATCATATCCGGTCTTCCAGTTTTTTGCAGCATCCATAGCAGATTTGTTTTTGGATGCACTTATTTGGTACATAAAAGTATGAAGACCTCCCTTTGATTTTATGATTTCATCTTCCATTTTATAGGCGTAACAAAATTTCATAGCAGTAGCTAAATTTTGAATTGCTTTTAAGTTCTGAAACCTACTGAATGTTACTGAACATATCACTATGCTAAACTAGAGCATAAAAATGAATATTGAAAAATTGCAAAGTCATTGTCTATTAGTATTGATTTTAAGAACTAAATTTGTATCTCTTCATCCATCTTAGCACTTCAAAAAAACAAATGAAAAATACAAATTTCACCCGCCGCCTTGCCGCCATCATGTTTACGGATATTGTTGGATATACGGCTTTGATGCAAGAGAGCGAGACTAAGGCAGCACAGGTGAGAGCGCGTCATCGTGAAGTCTTTGAAGCCACCCACCAAATGTACCAAGGAGAAATTTTACAATACTTTGGAGACGGAACGTTGAGTATTTTTCAGAGCGGTGTACAAGCGGTGGCGTGTGCAATTGCGTTGCAGAAAGCATTACAGCAAGGAGAGAAAGTCCCCTTACGGATTGGCTTGCACATTGGAGAAATCGTTTTTGATGGAACCGATATTTACGGTGATAGCGTCAATCTTGCTGCTCGAATTGAAAGTGTGGGTGTGGCGGGTGCGGTTCTTTTATCGGAGGCTTTGAACAACACTTTAAAAAATCATCCACAAATCTCATCGGCTTCGTTGGGTCAATTTGAATTTAAAAACATCGCCAATCCTGTTGAAGTCTTTGCTATTCAGGATGAGGATTTGAGATTTCCCCAAGCTACCGAATTGAAAGGAAAAGGAAAGCCAACCTCCAAAACTATCGCCGTGTTGCCCTTTGTCAATATGAGTGCCGACTCCGACAATGAGTATTTCTCCGATGGAATGACCGAAGAAATCATCAATGCCCTCGCCAAAATCAAAGGCTTAAAAGTCATTTCACGGACTTCTTCTTTCAATTTTAAAAATAAAAATATTCCGATAGTAGAAATTGGTAAAGCCCTAAATGTTTCCACCATTTTAGAGGGGAGTATTCGTCTAGCAAAAAACAAAATGCGTATTACCGCGCAGTTGATTGATGTCAAGGAAGACTTTCATTTTTGGTCGGAATCTTTTGATAGGTCAATGAACGACATCTTTGAAGTACAAGATGAAATCAGCCTCTTGATTGCCGACAAACTGAGAGAACACTTCGGGCACTTTGACATCGCAGAACACCTCGTGGTCGCACCTGATGTCTCCGTCGAAAATTACAAACGCTACCTCCAAGCTCGATTTCTTATTTTAAGAATGTCAAAAGCTGATGTAGAAAAAGGGCGGTCTATCTTGGAAAACATTTTGGAAGCACATCCGAAATACACCTTAGCCTATTTAGGTATTCATCTTGCATATACTTTATTAGGAAACATGGGATACCTACCTGCTACCACAGCTTTTATGCAAGGAAAAAAGTATTTAGATAAAGCCATCGCTTTGGATGAAAACCTTACGGAGTGCCAATTGCATCTTGCCTATGATTCCTTTATCCCTAAGTGGGATTTGAAAGCAGCTTATGAGCATTTACAAAAATCATTTGACCTTCGACCGACGGTGGAGTATTATCAATCCATGGCTTCTTTCTTGGTAGCTGAGCGAAAATTTGAAGCCGCCATGAATTACATCGAAACGGCACTTCAAATTGACCCGTTCCATTTTATCAATTATCACCTGAAAGGCTACATCAATTACTGCGACGAAAAATACGAAACGGCCATCCCTTTTTTCGACAAGGCATTAGAAATAAATCCTAGTTTTGTGCCATCCATTTTGTATAAGGGGCAAGCCTTGGTGCTAGCCAATCAAGCCCAAAAAGCATTAGACCTTTTTAGCAACCATCCATCTGACGAGGATGAGGATTTATTAAAATTGGGAGGAATCACCCTTGCTCACGCTGCATTGAAAAATACTCAACAAACAGCAGCAGGCATTGCTCAGTTAGAAAAAGCTATGGAATCCAACCGGATGGAAAGAGCATTGCTCAAGCTGATTTTATGCCAAGCTATCAACAACCACAAAGAAGAAACTTTACGCTTAATTGAGAAAGCATTTTCTATCAGACTCTCTATGCTCATTTATTTCTTTACTGACCCCATCCTCCGATCACTTCGCCCCAATTCAAGATTTCAAGAAATGATGGAATTGGTTTTAGGTAAGGAAAATACTTTTCGAACTCCCAAAAGAAAATATAAAAAGTCACTTTTAGATGAGGCTACTTTACGACAGCACCGTCAACGATTGGAGCAGCTGATGGTCAACGAAAAACCTTACCTCAATCCTGATTTGACGCTGCGAGATTTGGCTGCCTTACTCGACTTACCCTCCAATTATACGTCACAATTACTCAACGAAGGCTTCAACAAAAATTTCTCAGAATTTGTAAATACCTACCGCTTAGAAACCTTTAAAAGCAAAGTAGCCAAACCTTCTAACAATCATCTTACGATTTTGGGATTAGCCTACGAAGCGGGCTTCAACTCCAAAACGGTATTCAATACTTTTTTTAAAAAGACAGTGGGAAAAACGCCCAAAGCCTACTGGAAAGAAGTCACTCAAAAATAAAAAGTTCGGATTTCAAAACCAGAACGATCCCCTCTCATTTTACCCCTTCCTTTGTATTATCAAAAGCTCAACAAATGAGCCTTTTCATAAAATTTAAAATCAAAGGAAAATGAAATTACAAAAAATGAAATCCGTTATTTGCACCGAATATGGCTCGCCCGAAGTGCTTCAACTGCAACAAACTAACATACCTCAACCTAAAGAAAATGAAATCCTCGTAAAGATTCATGCTACCTCCGCTACTTCAGGAGATGCTCGAATCAGAAGAGCAGACCCTTTTATCATCCGTTTGATTTTTGGATTTAAAAAACCCAAAAACGCCATTCTTGGAGTTGTCATTGCTGGCGAAGTAAAAGCGGTAGGCAAAGCGGTGACTAGATATAAAGTAGGTGGCCAAGTCTTTGGAAGTACGGGTATGCAATTTGGTGCGTACGCAGAATACACCACCATTTCTGAAGATGGAACATTGACTCTGAAACCTCCACAATTGAGCTACGAGGAAGCGGCAGCAATTCCATTTGGGGCATTAGCGGCTTTACATTTTTTGAAAAAAGCTAACCTTAAAGCTGGGCAAAAAGTCCTTATCCACGGTGGATCGGGGGCAGTCGGAAGTGCCGCCATCCAAATTGCCAAATCATTTGGGGCGGAGGTTACTGCCGTTTGCTCAAACAAAAATTTTGAAATGGTTAAATCACTAGGAGCAGATAAAGCGATTGATTATACGAAAGAAGATTTTTCTAAAAGTAATAAAAAATATGATGTCATTTTAGAAACGGTGGGCAAAAGTTCGATTGTACAAGGCATGAATGCACTCCAGCCCAAAGGTAAATTGGTACTAGTGTCAGCAAGTTTTGGGCAAATATTTTACGGGCTAGTTGCTTCGATGTTGAGTAGTAAAAAAGTCATCACAGGAGTAGATGAAGCCAATGCAATAGCCATGAATTACCTGAGTCAACTGATAGAAAATGGTCAATTAAAACCCGTGATTGACCGAAGTTATCCATTGGAAAAAGTAGCTACAGCGCATCAGTATGTGGACAGCGGGCGAAAGAGGGGAAATGTGATTCTTATAATTGCAACTTTGAGGTAGTGAAGTAAAATCGGGTTTGGTTCTAGTTGCCGTTTGCTGCTAGTGTTCGCCACGTATTTTTTAGGTAAGGTTACAATTATAAAGGCTTGATTTGTATTTGTACAAACCAATGATTTGAGAAATCAGTTTGCTTCGATTTTTTTGGTTCTTCAAATGTTTTACCAGTCATCAAGATTATTTCAATTTTGGGTATCGAAATTGTATGAGGTTGAATTCTCATGTGCAAATATCTTCAATAGCCTAGGTGGGGTATTAGTAGCATGGAATATGTGTCGTTCCTTTGGGACTTTTTTTGTAAATGTATTGTTGTAATTTGCCGATATGTCGTCCCTGTGGACTCTTCCTCTCGTAAAAGTATTATTAGGAAAAAGGATAATAAAAATTTAACAATAGATTTACGGACAGTTGGAATTACGAATAGACGAAACATCGGTAGAAAATAACAACGCATTTACAAAATTAAAAAGTCCTAGAGGGACGAAACATTGGTAGAATTTTAGATTTCTCTTACTACACGCTTTTATAGTTATTGGATTGCGTCCTTTCGAACGTCCGTTTTTTCATAAAATTCTGCCTCCGCCATCTTCCGCAATCGTCTGGGTACTTTAAACCTAGGTCCTAACCGTTGTTCGTATTCTTCACATTTTTTCATAAAATCGAAAATTCCGTAATCATTGACAAACTGATAAACGCCTCCTTTGAATGCAGGAAATCCCCATCCAAATATACTTCCTAGGTTTCCTTCTTCGACAGTCTGAATGATGCCTCCTGCAAACACCAAAACGCTTCAATCACTTGTACAAAGAGCAGCCTTTCCAGAATTTCATCTTTCGAAAAATCGTGTTTGGTAGTTGGAAAATGTTTAGTCAAATCTTTCCAAAGTCGTCTCTGTGGATCAGTATAATCATAAAACCCAGCTCGCTGCCGACCACCCTGCCGATTGAATTCATTAATCATTTTTAACAAAACATCTACGGCTGGATGACGAATGTATTTAGAGCCGTAAATTTCGGCGGCTTGGTTTTCGTATTGCAAAACAATTTTCAGGGATAGATCATCGGCAAGTGCCAACGCTGCCTTGGGCATGCCCGCTTGCAAACTCAAATTTTC
>JBCCJE010000312.1:0-6369 GCA_039027925.1 Bacteroidota bacterium | reverse complement strand
TCCTTTCTGCTGCGTTAAAAAGCCTTTGATGCTCTGGCATCAAGCAAGCACAGGATGCCCCGCATCGCCTACGTTTTTCGCCTTGCATAAAGAAAAAATAACTGCGCATAAAATGTAAATTTATTAATGCACCATTCCTAAGGGGGGAGAAGTGATTGGTTCGGATTCACAAGTTTTTCATGCTTATTTTTTGCAGAAAGTTTGCGAGTTGATACATATAGAAATCTGAAAATTTTGAAATGATAAAAAATGAAAATTGCGATTATAGATTATAATGCTGGAAATGTACAGTCGGTTCAGTTCGCTTTGGAGCGATTGGGAGTGAGCGGTTTTTTGACTAGTGAGGTTCATCAAATTCAATCTGCGGATAAGGTAATCTTTCCCGGAGTAGGTGAAGCTAACTCCACGATGAATCATCTGCGAAAATTAGGATTAGATCAAGTGATTCCAAATTTGCAGCAACCCGTTTTAGGAATCTGTCTGGGGATGCAATTGCTATGTAGCCACTCCGAAGAAAATGATACGCCCTGTCTGAATATTATTCCCCAAAGAGTCGTTCGATTTAGACCTAAGTCCAAAGAAATTAAAGTACCACACGTAGGTTGGAATAGTATTGTTATAAAAAAAGGTGCTTGGATGTCACCTCAGTTGGAAGGCGAGTATGTGTATTTCGTTCATAGCTATTTTGTGGAGTTGGGGGAGTTTACAACCGCTACGACCGACTACGTTCAACCATTTAGCGCAGCCTTGCAAAAAGATAATTTTTACGCCACTCAATTTCATCCCGAAAAATCGGGCAATGTAGGAGAGCAGATTTTAAAAGATTTTATAAAAATAAAGTAACCCGAAAATTTTGTGAGAAAAAAGATAAACATGAAAATTATTCCAGCCATAGATATTATTGATGGTAAATGTGTTCGCCTGACACAGGGTGATTATACGCAAAAAAAAATTTACAATGAAGATCCGTTGGAAGTAGCCAAGGCTTTTGCAGGTGTAGGGGTGGAGTATTTGCACTTAGTAGATTTAGATGGTGCCAAGGCCAAGCAAATTATCAATTACAAGGTCTTAGAAAAAATTGCTTCTGGCACGAATCTAAAAATTGACTTTGGAGGTGGACTAAAATCTGACGAAGATTTAAAAATAGCCTTTGAGTCGGGAGCGCATCAAATCACGGGAGGAACAGTTGCCGTAAAAAACTCCCCACTATTTTTAAGCTGGCTGGAAAAATACGGAAGCGAAAAAATTATATTGGGCGCAGATGTGAAAGATGAAAAAATAGCGATTAGCGGCTGGCAAGAAGAAAGTGGAATTGGGTTATTTGATTTTTTAAAAAAATACGTAGCAGCGGGAATTGAGTATGTAATCTGTACGGATATTTCAAAAGATGGATTACTGCAAGGAACGGCTATCAATCTTTACCAAAAAATAATGACTGCTTTTCCAAATATAAAATTAATTGCAAGTGGAGGTATCGTTGCAACGAGCGAGATTGAAAAACTTCGAAACATCAATGTCCACGGAGCGATCATCGGTAAAGCAATTTATGAGGGAAAGATTAATCTTCGAGGGTTAATTGAAAATTATCTTCAGTAAATAAATCCTAAACCATGTTAGTCAAAAGAATCAGTCCCTGCCTCGACATTAAGGACGGGCGTACCGTCAAGGGAGTCAACTTTGTGGGACTCAGAGACGCCGGAGACCCCGTAGCGTTAGGAAAATTGTACAGCGAGCAAGGTGCTGATGAACTGGTATTTTTAGACATCACCGCCACGGTGGACAAAAGAAAAACGTTAGCAGCGTTGGTAAAAAAAATTGCGAGGAACATCAATATTCCATTCACGGTAGGAGGTGGTATTCGCTCCGTGGCAGATGCAAATGTATTGTTAGAATCTGGTGCAGATAAAATTTCGATCAACTCCGCCGCAGTTCGGAATCCTCAATTGATTAATGATTTGGTGAGTAACTTCGGGAGTCAATTTGTGGTAGTAGCGATTGATGCTAAGCTATACGAAGGAGCGTGGAAGGTGCATCTGAACGGCGGAAGAGTACCAACTGAATTAGACCTTTTGGACTGGGCAAGACAATGCGAAGCACGAGGTGCTGGTGAAATTTTATTTACCTCCATGAACCACGATGGCACCAAACAAGGATTTGAAAATGTAATGTTACGAAAAATGTCAGAAGCACTTTCTATTCCAATTATTGCTTCGGGGGGGGGCGGCACCATGGAACATTTTTACGAGGTATTCACCGTAGGGAAAGCCGATGCTGGATTAGCAGCGAGCATTTTTCATTTTAAAGAAATTGCGATTTTGGATTTAAAAAAATATTTAAAGGAAAAGGGGATTGCGGTGCGGGTAGATACTATCTAATTTTCCCCCGTGACCCATTACGGGGTAACTTCCCGTTACCCCGTAATTTTATTTTTCAACTTCCCTTTACCTCGTAATTTTTCACGCTACAAAATGTCACCTATCCAGATAAACTTAGGAATGAAAGACTAATTAATTAAACAACTTGGCTGCCTCCCTGCCTGCCGGCAGGCAGGTTTTTCCTTTTTCCATCCTAAAAAAATCTAGGCGTAGAAGGACTATGCTACCATTTTTTTAGATCGGTAAAAGAAAAAATAACCTACCCAAATTGTTCAATTAATTAATCTTTCATTCCTTATCTATTATTTCTGATAAAAAAATTGGCGCATAGTAATCTTTTCAGTTTTACTATGCGCCAAATTTTTTCAATTACTTTTTACAGTAACAATCTGCTTACATCCTTACGTGGATGATACTTCTGCTTGTTCTGCATTTTTATAGGATATTTTTAAGGCTTCAATATCTTGAAGTGCTCTTTTGATTTCATTTCGTTGCCGATTCAAAATGGATTTTGCGTAGTCGGGCAAAGCGTACACGCCTACGACCTCCGAGTAATCATTCCATATTTTTTCCTCTCCTCGGTAGCATTCTTCCATTAGCGCTTCAGTATCGTTATTTGTCCATTGTGCCTTTAAGTCCACCCAAGCATGGTGTAGTTCTCCTAGCAGCGTAGTACTTTCGTTGGCTTCTCCGCCCATTTTTTCAATCATTACTGCTAGCTCATCGGCGTAGTGCCGGTGTCTTTTTGACCAATCAATCAACCATTGGGTGAGGTTGATGTAGTTGATATTATTGGCTACTTCTACGAATCCTTCCGCAGCATCTTTATTTCTTTGTAACAAACCATTCAAGTCTTGAATAGCTTTTTCATTTATCGTATTATTCATATTGTAATTTGATTTTGCACAAAAACACAAACCATTCTGACGTTTTTCATGAGGACTTCAAATCAGAACGATTTGCATTATCTGTAGGTTAAAAAAATTTCGCAAGGTTAGATCTTCAAATTAGAAGTTATCTATCCAGTCCTTGATCGCTTGCTTTGTCTTACCTGTTTTCTTTTGGATACGCCCCAACAATTGATCCTCTTGAC
Source organism: Bacteroidota bacterium (assembly GCA_039027925.1). Classification (GTDB taxonomy): domain Bacteria; phylum Bacteroidota; class Bacteroidia; order Chitinophagales; family Saprospiraceae; genus CAJQQY01. The sequence continues at coordinate 2,901 of JBCCJE010000312.1, read as the reverse complement.
CTTCTTGGTACATAAGATCATTATCAGTTAGCTCTGCGTATTCTTCTTTTAATTTTCCTTTCATCACGTTCCAATTACCTTTAATCTTGTCTTGTATTGCGCTCATGATTTAATGTGATTTGTATGCTAATTTTTTTTAGCATTGGTTAAAAAATATAATGGTTTCAAATTTTACTTAACATAAACTGTCTTAGCATTCACAAACTCCATAATGCCATCCTTTGATAGTTCTCTGCCGTATCCACTTACTTTGATGCCTCCAAATGGTAGGCGTGGGTCGGAGCGAACGTAGGCATTGACGAAGCAGGCACCTGCGTCCAATTTGCTAGTGGCTAGATACTCACCGAGTTTTCTATCTCTAGTAAATACTGCCGCCCCCAATCCAAACTTAGAATCATTAGCTACTTGAATCGCCTCTTCTTGATCCTTGACTTTGATGACTGCGGCAACTGGTCCGAACATTTCTTCCTCGTAGGCAGGCATTCCTTTTTTGATATTCGTAAGGATGGTAGCTGGATAAAAAGCACCTTTTCGATTGCGAGGAATTTTTCCTCCGAGAATAACTTTCGCTCCTTTTTCTATGCTGTTTGTGACTTGGTCGTGGAGTTCATCCCGAAGGTCGAACCTTGCCATTGGCCCAATGTCGGTATCTGCTTTCATTGGGTTTCCAAGTTTTTTATCCTTCATAGCTGTTTTGAATTTTTCTAAAAACTCATCATAAACTTTTTCGACTACGATAAATCTTTTCGCTCCGATGCAACTCTGTCCCGAATTAATTAATCTACTGGTCACGCAGGCATTGACGGCTTCCTCCAAATCTGCATCCTCAAGGATGACGTATGCATCACTCCCTCCGAGTTCTAGCACCGTTTTTTTGATATTTTTTCCAGCGAGACTCGCTACGGCACTTCCAGCACCTTCACTTCCAGTGAGCGTCACGGCTTTTACCTTATCATTGGTGATAATATTTTTTACCGCCTTAGTTTCTACGAGTAGCGTAGTGAACACGCCTTGCGGAAATCCAGCTTCTTCAAAAATATCTTGAATGGCTAACGCACTTGCTGGCACGTTGGAAGCATGTTTTAAAATTGCCGTATTGCCTGCCATAATGGTTGGAGCAGCGAATCGGAATACCTGCCAGAATGGAAAATTCCAAGGCATGATCGCCAAGATGACGCCTAGTGGTTGGTAGGTAACAAAACTTCTGAATGCTTCCGTTTTGATGACTTTTTTTCGTAAAAAACCCCTAGCCGCATCTGCGTAATATTCACAGACCCAAGCACATTTTTCAACTTCCGAGATAGCTTCTTTCAGCGGTTTCCCCATTTCGGTGGTCATCATTTTTGCGTACTTGACTTTATTGTCCAGCAGGATTTTAGATGCCTTGCGCATTAGGTTCCCACGGTAGTCAATGTGATTTTTTTTCCAAAGCAATTGTACCTCGTGTGCCTTATTTATGGCAGCATCAACTGCTTTTTTTCCCATAGGAAGGTACGTCTTTTCTTTTTTCCCATTGAAAGGATTTATAATTTCTATACTCATAAAAAACTGATATTCAACGTTTTAGCGTGTATTTTTTTCTATAAAGAACTTGACCAGTATTTGTTCAATTGAACTATGGCAAAGTAGAATAATAAATGAACTGTCTTGCGCTAACCTACTCACGCAGCGGTTGAGGTCTTATCATTGGAAGCCGTACTCAGGTCTTTTTCGTTATAATTTTTGAGTTCGACGACTTGCCCCGGTAGGTAAAACCCTTCGGTTTCGAGGGCTTGTAACACATTATTTACGGCAGTAGTTTTTATGGTTGTTCCCGAGTGTGTAGAATCAAAAGTATCCAACCAGTACTGCACGGTTAAGTCCAGCGTACTGGTGTTCAGATTACCTACAAATACGGAGGGAAGTTTTTCTTCTTGTAGGACGCCAGGTACTTTGGCGAGTTCGTCTTTGATAATGTGGATTGCTTTATCTACATCCGAACCATAATCCAATCCGATGACAAATTCATTTCTTAAAAATCCATCGATCGTGTAATTCACTACTGGATTTTTGATGATGTTGGCGTTGGGGATGTAAATATCTTTTCCGTCGAATGACTTGATCTGTGTGTTCCGCATATTGAGCGCAACGACTTTTCCTTTTTCTCCATTCAACTCTACGGTATCTCCTACTCGGAATGGTCGTGAAAATGCCAGCATGATACCCGCCAGAAAATTTTCTCCAATATCTTTAAAAGCAAATCCTACGACGATGGCACTCACGCTGGCACCCGTGACTAAGCCAGCGGCAATATCTCCTAGTCCGATTATTTTTAAAACTAACATGAGCGCAAGCACGACGATGGTGGTCTTAACCAGCCTAGCTAAAAATCTCGCTAGTAGGGGGTCGTCCATTTGTTTTGATAGTCGGTTGTTGACTAATGTGCGGCTTCTGTTGGCAACGAAAAATAATACCGTAAATGTGATGATAGCTACAACTAATTTTGGGAGTAAAGCTATAATACCATCGTAGTAAGCTTGTAACTGGATTGATAGGTCGCTAAAGAAATTTTCCATCTTTGTAAATGTTTTATTTTTTAAAAGACTTAGTAATTACGAATCACTCAAAGGTAGTTGCTAAGATTTAAAAAAAGAAAGCCCCTTCACTTGATCCTAAGTGAAGAGACTTTTACTGATTTGTTTTTTGGTTTAGAAGGTTTCCTCCAACGACTTATCTATCTGATTGATTTGATTTTGGACGTCTTTTTTGAAGTTGTTCCAATTATCCGCAACCTGCTCACCTAGTTTGTCCATTCGGTCTCCGAGTGCTTTGCTCTGCGCTTCTAGGTTATCAATCTGACGATTAATTCCTGCCTTGGCATCGTCGCTGGCGTCTGCGAGGTTAGATCAAAGAACTTCGATC
>JBCCJE010000311.1:0-6383 GCA_039027925.1 Bacteroidota bacterium | reverse complement strand
GATTTCGTCAATCAAGGTGTAATACTTTTGCTCCCCGTTCAGATCATTGGAGTAGTCGTTAGCTATGAGTTGAAGTACGTAAACGCCATCTTCCGAAAATGTAGCATTAGTGTTATAATTTTCTTGATCTGAAAAAGTCACGTCGCCAGGTCCTTCTTTTTTTACCCAACTCAAATCGAAATTAGGATCAACTGTCCCGTTGTATTCGATTGTTCCAGTTAGTGAGGCCGTTTCTCCCGATTCTATACTTATATCTTCTCCTGCATCAACGAAATACCCTTGATCGGTAGGGGCAAAAGGAAAAGGTGGATTATTACTAGCAGGAATAAATCTTCTCAAAAAATCGTAACGATTGTTCCAATAATCTGCGGGATGAAAGTGCCCAATATTCAAAGAATGCAATAAAAATTTTTGCCCCTCCAAGGCATTAAATACTGCGAACGAAGTAGCCGCAGGCGTGACAAAATCCTCGTAGCTGATAAATGTCCACGAGACACCTTCAAATCTTTTCGCAAAATAAATCGCATCGTAGTAATTAACTGCTTCGGCTACCAACGCTTCGTGGTCGGCAGTTCCCACGAAGTTTCGGGATTGATTGATGTAGTTGGGAAAACCACCCGCCTTTTCGTATTGCAAACCCAAAACTTGCCCTAGAACGGGATTGCTCATAATCAAAAAATTCACTCGATCATCCAACCCCGCCACAATGGTAGAAAGCCCTGCCCCCTGACTCACTCCGGTCATCACCAAGTTCTCTCCATCAAAATCAGGGCGACTAAAAATGTAATCAATGCTTCGAATACCCGCTAAGATGGCATACCGATAGTACATCCCATTTTCATCAGTTATATCATCTGGCATATAGGCATTGGGATCCACTTCGTCTGGCTCGACGTTGTGAATGGTGATCGTCATGGAGATAGCATTTCCTCGCTCCGACAGTTGTGGATCGGGAAGCGCAGTGTTGGCAATACTCCCAAATGCAGGCATAGAGATAACTGCGGGAAATGGCCCACTTCCATCGGGGATGCTGATGTAGCCATAAACTCTTCGATTATCAATGTTGGCTAGATTAATTCGGTAGGTAGTGGAGTAATCGCCGCTAGAGTGAAAAGTTAATTGTGGGTCGATCGGAATATTTGACAGCAAATCTTTTTGAGCGTTCCAAAAATCATCAAAATCATCGGGCTCGTCGGCGAAGGCTTCTATCTCGTAGGGTGCAACGGCAGCTCCCGCCGTGGCAGCGTTTCCATCTTGAAAAACCGTACAAAGCACAATCCCCGGTTCGTCGGTTTGGTGAGTGACCGTTACGGTTTGTCCTGCGGAAATGTTAACCGTTCCACTTTCGATGGGGGCAGAATAGTTATCGTACTTCAAGGTATAATTGGCAGTTCCCGATACATCAGAGGTGATGTTAAAATATATGGGTTCGTCTCTTTGGTAGTAGGAATCCGTTTTATCAAGTGTCAAGTTGAGTTGGGCAAAAAGGAAGGCATTTGAAAAAAGTAAAAGTATTGTTATAATTTGTTTTACATTTTTTGAAAAAACAAAGGGGATGTTCATTTTGACTTATTTAATAGTTGGAAAATATTTAACGCAACCGATTGAATCGGACGGCAAGGCTTCAATGTTGATGGTACTATTTGGAACGGTATCGGGAGGGGAAGTAAATTATAATATAGTGAGGTAAAATTAGAAAATACTTTAAACAAAAATAGCTAATTAGTTATCAAGTTTTTTGATTTTAAAAAAAATGGGTGGGTAATTTTTAGTCTTGTAAATCAGAAATTAAATAATTAGTACCTCTTTATTTGGAAATGTGTCGTCCCTCTGGAACTTCGATGTGAGTGAACTTAGAATCTTCAATGCTACCGATATGGCGTCCCTCTGGGACTCTTTGAATTGAAAAGCACCAGAGGTGCGATATATCGGTAGTAAAATTGAATTTTCGCGTAATCTTAAAGTCCCAGAGGGACTACACCTGCTAGCAGGCAAGCATTTATAACAATCGACTTACATCCATAAAAGTCAAATGTAGAATTGCCGACTATTAATTTCTAATTTGCGGGGCTGCCAATTACCCACCCATATTTACCAAAAATTTTGAGGCAGGCTATTTTGGATTAGCAATAATAAACTGCTTAGTTATCATTCCTAAACCTTCTGGCTTCGTAGTCAAAATGTAAAGTCCGTTTGTATAATTTTTTAGATCAAAATTTTGCGTCGTTGCTCCTAGGGCATCAATATTTCTTTCCTCCATCAACACCCCACGCGCATCAAAAATTTGCATTTGGATTTCCCTACCTGCAAAGGGTTTTAAATTTACAAAAATTCGATCATTGGCAGGATTCGGATAAATCGCAAAATCATCAATATCAATATTAAAAGTGACCTCCTTGATATTCGAGTAAGATGCCGTTCCATCCTTTTCGACGCGGAGCAAGCGATAATAATTTTTCCCATAATCAGGCGCATCATCTACCCCGTCGTAAAAGTAGTACCCCGCAGCGTCTCGCTCACTTTCCGTAGTCATCAATGTCTGGAAGTCAACACCATCAGATGATTTTTCTACAATAAAATAATCATTGCTTACTTCCGTATTAGTGACCCAACCTAGCTGCACAGAGCGATCTGCTTGAACGGCATTAAAATCCAAAACTTCGGGTTGGGCGATTAATGTAGAAATATTGTTATTAACAAAACATCCCATTACCTCTACCTCCGCTAAGGCAAGAAAACCTTGATCCGAAAGTTGGATTCTCAAATATCTTCCCGGGCGGTTGACAGGTACGGTACTGGGTCGGTTAGCTACTCCACTTTGAAAACTATCAAAGACCCCCGATTGGTTAATCGTTGCGTCGAGTCCAGTTGAGTTAAAAGGAACATCAGAAATAAATACGTGATAGTTCTTTAAAATTTCCGTACAGCAATCTGTCCGATTCCAAATTTTCACTTCCTCAATGTTGGCTACTGCTCCCAAATCTAATTCCCACCAAGTATTCACTTCCCAGTTCGTCAGAGAAACAGAATTGATTGGATTCCAAAAACTCCCTTCGGTATTTCCATCTATGGCTCTCGCAGCCGCACCCGAAAATTGCGTGGAGATTTGGGTGGCTGTTCCCACACCTGCTATGTTGCTAGGTGCATTACAATCGCTATTGCCACCATTGCCGGGGTTGTTGCCTCCGGTGTTGCCTCCCCCTCCTGAGCTACCTTCACAGCCTAAGACCTCTACTTCGGCCAAAGCTAAAAACCCTTGACCTTCCAATTGGATTCTGACATATCTTCCCGTAGCATTGATGTTGACGGAAGTAGGCGTTCCCGCTTGATTGGCTTGATAAAAACTTTGAACGCCAGCTTGATTCATCGCTGAACTCAATTCAGTTGAGTTAAACGGATTTTCGGAAACTAAAATCTGATAATCCGATAAGGCATTCTGACAACAGTCGCTTCGATTCCAAATTTTGATTTGCTCGATGTCGGCAACATTTCCCAAGTCCACTTCCCACCAAGCATTGTTGACCCAATTGGTCAAAGATACAGAACTGCCTCCCCAAAAGTCACCATTCGTATTGCCATCTAATGCTCTCGAAGCCATTGCGTTGAATTGCGTACTGTGTTGCGTAGCAGTTTTGTTGAGTGCGAGGTTAGTGGGCGCGTTGCAGTCACCACCGCCGCTACTTCCGCCGCCACCACCAGTTGATGGATTAGTAAAATTTACCGTGATCGTATTGGTTGGAGTAGGATTACCTTGCCCCTGATTATCAATAAATTTATAGGGTGGAATATTGACCGTCACGACTCCAACGTCTTGTGGTGTTATGGTAAAACTGAAGGAATTTCCACTCCCCGTTAGGTTACTCGCCGTTCCGTTTGTCACGGCTAGATCACTCAAGGTAAGTCCAAAAATATTTTCGGAGAAATTGGCAGTTACCTCAAAAGGGGCAGTTACATTCGTAGCAGTTGTACTTAAAGTTCCACTTGGAGGAGTGTTGTTATTTCCTCCGTTGCCATTTCCACCATTGCTACCAACGGTAATCGTCACTCGATCAGAAATAGTAAAGAATTTACTTTCGGAAAATAGTTGTGCTTCGTCCACACCAGAGAATTGAAGGACGTAAGTTCCGTTGGAGCTAAAGCTGGCGGAGGTGTTGTAGGCATTGGGATTATTAAAATTGACATTTCCCGGACCAGATACCTTTTCCCATGTTAAATTAAAGTTAGGATTGACGCTCCCATTTTTTTCAATGGTAGCGGAAAGACTAGCAGAGCTTCCACTCACCGCTTGATCGTCTCCTGCATCCGCCCAATACCCTTGATCGTCAGAAGAAAATGGAAACGGATGTGTGTTTAATGTTACAGGAAATACTCGTCGAATAAAATCTTGTCTTTTTATCCAATACTCGAAAGGATGCGTATGCCCTAATTCTACGGAATGAAGTAATATTTTTTTCCCTTCCAACTGATTGAACGTAGCGAAACCAGTAGCAGCGGGCGTCACCAAATCTTCGTAACTCAGATTAACGTAAACGGGGCCGTCGTACCTTCTTGCGTGAAACGCAGCATCGTAGTACCGAGTGGCGGACACTGTTGCAGCTTCGTGTGAGGCTGTTCCAAAAAGGTCTCTGGATTTTTTGACATAATTGGGAAAACCTCCCGCGCGATTATATTTCAAACCAGCATTCTGACTTAGAATGGGATTACTCATCCCTAGTAATTTTACACGGTTATCCAAACCCGCTACGATTGTTGCTAGACCTGCCCCCTGACTCACGCCCGTCACACCAACGTCATTGCCATTAAAATCATTTCTAGTGAACAAATAATCAATCGAACGAATAGCTCCCAAAATAGCCCAACGGTAATAATTCCCATTTTTATCAGCGATGTCGTCTGGCTCGTAAGCATTGGGATCTACCTGATCGGCGGGTACATTGTGGATGCTCACTGCTACGGTAGTCACTCCACCTTGCTCCGTCAGGTTAGGATTAGGAGCAGCCAAATTAGGGGCATCGCCAAAGGGAGGAATTTCTACAATTGCGGGAAATGGCCCGCTACCGTTGGGAATAGTGATGTAGCCATATACTTTCCTTCCGTCCACATTATTAAGGGTCATTCGGTAGGTGGTGGAGTAGGCATTATTTTGATAAAATGTAATAACTGGATTAATCGGAACATTGGCCAAGGCTGCTTTTCTGCTATTCCAAAAAGCATCAAAATCACTCGGCTCTTCCTCGAAGGGTTGAATTTCGAAAGGAGAAAAAGCCGCCGAACCGATGGCTACGTTTCCATTTTTTTTCACTTGACAAATCACTACACCCGCTTCGGAAGAGGTATAGGGAATCAATGCAGTTTGGTTGGGATTGACGTTGATCGTGCCGCTCGCAATCGTTGGCGCAAAATTATCGTACTTGATTTCCCATTCTACCTGTCCTCCCGATGAGCTGGTTACTTTAAAATTCATTGCTGTACCAGCTACATAAGTGCCGTTGGTTTTATCTGCTACCACATTTAACTGACTAAAGCCCGTAACGGATAGGATCAAAAAAAATAGTAGAGAGAATCCTCTACGGATTGGAGAAATTTTCCTCAGAAGATATAAAGTCTGCATAGTTAATGTTTGAGAAGTAAGCCACAGCAGCCATTACTGCGTACCTTATTTTGTTACTAAATGTTAAACTGAATCAATAATCGGTAAGATGGTATTCGGGAAAGAATAATTAATTTTCGGAGAAAGGAGTCTCCTAAGTAAATTCGAAAAGAAGTTCGGACAAATGTGCAAACAAAGTTAATCAAATCACCTTTACTTTTCTTAAAAAAAATGTCAGGGAAATTTGTTCACGAATGACAAAAAGTCTTTGTTTTTCGGGGCTAAAGACAAAATTTCTGAAATATGTAGGAAAATTCCTATTGGTAATGGATTTGATTGCTAAATTGTGAGGACTAGAGGTCGCTGAATTTTTTGGCAACTTCATTTTTCAAAATAGAATCTGTGTTAAAAATATTTTCTGAAAGAAAATTCATATTCAAATCATAAAAAATGACATACGATAATTTCACAATAAAAGCGCAAGAGTGTATTCTCAAAGCCCAACAAATTGCGGGAGGAAACGAGCAGCAACTGGTAGATACGACCCACCTCATCAAAGTACAAGTAGCCTGAATTTAGCAGCAACTAAGCATTTATTCCAGGCTATTGGCGGTAAATTGATTGTACGCGAACGTCCTCAGTACGGCGAAGTCATCACGATTTACTTGCCTTTATAAGGAGTTAGTAATACTAATACTTGCTTTGATAAATTTGGACAGTATGGGTTGAAAAAGGTTAAAGGGAAAAGGTTAAAGAATTTAGGAGTTAGGAATTAGGAGTTAGGAGTTAGGAG
>JBCCJE010000310.1:0-6432 GCA_039027925.1 Bacteroidota bacterium | reverse complement strand
CTCGGATGCAAAAGAGGTAAAAGCTATTTTATCTTTGTGGGATAAGCCTGATAAAAACGATTTTGAGAAATATCTTCTTAAAGATGATTATATCAAAACTAGAGAAGAGTTAGTTGATTTATACGGAACTGCATTGATTGGTGAAGATAAGTTTAATGAGGCGATTAAAATTTTTAAAACCATTCCAGATTTTGGTGAAAGTTTTAAAAATCCATTTTTATCCTATGCTTATAAATTCAATGTGGATAAAAGATATCCAAATGTGAAGAAGTATTCGAAATATGAGATTGTCCAAAAGCTAGTTTTTTACGAAAATCAAATCAACCAAAATACTTCAAAAATAGCTGAAGCACATTTGGCAATGGGCAACTACTATTACAACACATCATATTTTGGATTTGCGTGGAAAGTCAAAGACTATTTTATTAGCGTCAGAAGTAGGTGTGGTAGCGACACCTACGGAGGTTGGGTTTGGTCAAAAGGGAATAAGGAATATATGAATTTAACCAAAGCTCGGTTTCATTTGAATAAAGTGCTAGAGCTTACTGAAAATCAAGAATTAAGGGCTCAAGCAATTTTTATGCTCTCGTGGCTACACCAAGCCAATGAAATTATAAGAAAATGCAAACACAAAAATTATAAATCTTCCAAAGTGGATTCCTATCGTAAATGGTTAGTGGATGATTTTATGAACACCAAATTTATGAAAGAGACAATTAAAGAATGCCCGAACTTTAAGAAATACTAGATGAGGTAGATCATTGATATTTAATCTTACCAATCCTTCCTTCAAATTCCCTGCTTAGTACATCTCCCTACATTCAAGGTAAGTACGTAAAACTCCAACCTAGTTAGTTCTTTTCCTCATTAGCTATGTCCTACATTTTTGCCACAAAAAATTAGACTTCTAGACATTTTTTCCTCCCCCAAAACTTCGTTTTTTCATACCTTTGCGAATTACTCGAAATATTAATTACAGAGGCGTTTTTTATGATAGCTACCGAAGAAATGAGGCAATTCAAAAAGGATTACAAGGCGCTCGAAGAGGCTCAACAAAATGTATTGAAAATCCTTGCCATTGCTTACGAATATTTAAAAATAGAAGAATTACGGACTTGTTTGAACCATTGCCGAATTACCGATAATCACGGGCAATACTTCAAAAATGAGGCAACGCTGCTTCGTTTTCTTGAATTATTGGAAGGAAAGGGTTTTGTACATATTTTCGAAGACGAGGAAGGTCTTACGCAAGTAGAGTGCCATCGCGGCTTGATTGAAAATGTAATGCGGTATGCAGTCGTAGATCACTCGTTTGATTTTTATGTAAAAAATATTAAAGACCTTTTTCCTTTTAGAGGATGGTACGGGAAGCTAAAAGGCTTTCATCGCTCGGTGAGAGAAATGCGGATTGCCCTGTACCAAGGACGTTGGGAAATTTTTAATTCTGTGTACACCTACGCTTCCAATCACCACAAAGAACAGCTTGCCAGTTTTGATCTTTTCCATCAATTATTTGACACACCATTTGACGCTCGGTGGCTGAGTACGTTTCATTTGAGTATTCAAAGAGAGGTGATTGGGGTTTTGTTATTTCGAGCTATCAAAGAATTAGCGCCCATCGAACCTTATCTGAACTTCCTACGAGCACATCCCAACGTCAGAGATGAGGAAGATGATATTAATCCTTTTTTGAATCTTCTTTTTACGGGATTGATACTTCAGGGAAAAATACAGGAAGCTACCGAACTGGCGCAGGTGGAAGATGTGGACGTTTCACTTTTGGTGCGTCGGGGATGGTTAAATTTCCTTAATGGTCAAAATGGAAAAAGCCTTTCTCAATTTTCGCAAGCATTAAAAATCTTCCGAAAGTCATGGGCACACCCCGAAGCATTTTTTCAAGAAATGGGAGGTGTGATGTACGTTTTAGCGTTGCTCAAAAAACAAGATACCCACAGCTTAACTTTGGTGGAGGAATATGCTTTTCATACGCGCAAAAGTAAATTTGCTTGTGCTTTCCAATGTATCCAATCTGCGGCTGCCTACCTGAAGGGAGACTTAAAACAAGCGAATACATTATTAAGCGGGGCTAAGGTCAAAAGTGCCTTAGATTTATTTTTCTACGTACTAGTCAGCCGCTGGAATCAAAAGAATATCGAAGAAGAATGGATTGAAAAATTACGAGCAGCTTTTGTCTTGGCTGAAGAAAATCACTATCGTTGGCTAGCATTTCAAATAGCGGGATTACTAGCGGAATTAGAAATTGAGGAAGCAGGGAAAAGGTCATACGCACAGCGGGCAGAACAACTCGGTCGTGAACTCGGTATGGAAAAAATATTTTCCTTGGTCAAGGTTACGGAGCGTTGGGAACATTCTTTAGAGTTGTTGAATAGTTTAAATTTATCGGAGACAGTCAGCCGACAGCGGGTAGGTAAAAAATCGAGAGTGGCGTGGTTCGTTGATTTTGAACGTAAAGAAATTCAACCCAAACTCCAACTTTTTGGTAGTGATGGAAAATGGAGTAAAGGACGAAATATCAGCTTGAAGAAAATCTCTACCCTCGATGTGGACGGCTTGACGGCGGATGATCACCGAGTGGTGAAAGCCATTAAATCTTTTCAGTACGGCTACAACGGAACGGCGAACTATGAGATTGATTTTGACGAAGCGATCAAAGAATTGGTAGGACATCCTTATCTGTTTTTAAGAGACTCTCCGAGTATTGTAGTGGAGTTGTTAGAAAAAGATCCCGAGCTATTGGTAGAACCTACCAAGGATGGCTACGAGATGCGGTTTATGCACGATTTTGATACGGCGGGGACGGTGATAGTGAAAGAAACACCTACTCGCTACATCATCATGAACGTGGCGGATCGTCATGTGAAAATCCAAAAAGCATTAGGTGGAGGCGCACTCAAAATTCCGAATCACGCCAAGCAACAATTATTGAACGCTGTGAGCAATGTTTCCAAAAATGTAATTGTTCAATCTGGATTGGATGAACACCTCGAAGGGATTCCTACCGTAGAAAGCGATGCTACGATACATATTCATATGCTACCGATGGGCAATGGTTTTAAGCTAGAATTTTTCGTAAAACCATTTAAAGACCAACCACCCTACTTCAAACCCGCAGAGGGGAGAAAAAATGTGATTACCGAAATCGAAGGAGCGCAGGTCGTAGCGAAAAGAAACATTGAACTTGAAACTCAAAACGCTACATTTATTGAACAGGCTTGTCCCACTTTTGCGACAATACCTTCGCATAATCGAGAATGGTTATTTCCTGATACTCAAAGTTGTCTCAAAATTTTGATGGAAATTGAGCCGTTGCGTGCTGCCAAAAGATTGATCTTAGAACATCCTAAAGGCGAGCCTATTCGCTTAAAAGGAACAATTGGTTTTGATCAGGTCGCTATGCGGATTCAGCGGGATAATGATTGGTTTGGAGTAACGGGTAAAGTCCAAGTCAATTCTGATTTAGTCATGGACTTCAAGGATTTATTGGAAAAAGTGGAAGCCTCCGATTCCCAATTTATAGAAGTAAGTGAAGGTGAATTTATTGCGTTGACGGATCAGTTGAGAAAACAGTTAGGTCGAGTCAATGCCTTACTAACTGACACCGGAGATAGTTTAAATTTTCATCCATTGGCTGCTCCTCTGCTAGAAGAATTTGCGGAGCACATTGAACAGTTAGAGGTAGATGCGAGTTGGAAAACGCACTTGCAAAAACTGGAATCCTATCAAGATTTTACTGCTGAAGTGCCGACTACTTTCAAAGCAGAATTAAGGGATTATCAGAAAGTAGGTTTTGAGTGGTTGTCTCGTTTGGCGCATTGGGGGGTGGGTGCTTGTTTGGCGGATGATATGGGCTTGGGAAAAACGATTCAGGCGCTAGCCGTCTTGGTAGATCGAGCAAAGGATGGGCCAGCTATGGTAATTGCACCAGCTTCGGTCTGTAGAAATTGGTTAAGAGAGACAGAGCGATTTGCGCCTAGTTTGAATCCGATTTTGTTTGGACAAGGTGATCGGAAAAGTATTGTTAGAGGACTCGGAGCGAATGACTTTTTGATCGTTAGTTATGGCCTGCTTCCACAAGAATCAGAGTTGTTGATTTCAAAAGAATTCAATACCGTAATCCTCGACGAAGCCCAAGCCATCAAAAATAGAAATACCAAACGCTCCAAGGCAGCCATGGAACTAAAGGCTAATTTTAAAATCCTAACTACGGGAACACCCGTAGAAAATCACTTAGGAGAACTTTGGAATTTATTCAATTTTTTAAATCCAGGATTACTTGGTGGCTTACGAAATTTTCAAGAGAAATATGCCATCCCCATTGAAAAGATGAACGATCCCGAGCGTAAAGATCAGTTGCGTAGATTGATTCAGCCTTTTATTTTAAGAAGAAGAAAGGATGATGTACTAACGGAATTGCCGAGTAAAACGGAGATCACTTTGACCGTAGAACTCTCCGAAAGAGAACGTGCTTTTTACGAAGCCATTCGCCAACAAGCAGTTGAAAACCTTTCGGATAAAGATGAAGACAAAGGAAAGAACATGCAGATTTTGGCGGAGATCATGCGACTCCGACAGGCAGCCTGCCATCCAAAAATGGTAATGCCACATACCGACGTAGAGAGTTCAAAATTAAAGCTATTCGAAAATACGGTGATGGAGTTAATGGAAGGAGGGCACAAGGCTTTGGTTTTTTCCCAATTTGTTAAGCACCTAAATTTGGTAAGAGCATTGTTAGACGAAAAGGGCATTCACTACCAATACCTCGACGGCAGTACTCCACTCAAACAACGGGAGCAAGCTATTGATGCTTTTCAAAGTGGAAGCGGTGATTTATTTTTGATTAGTCTCAAAGCGGGTGGGGTAGGGCTTAATCTCACGGCTGCGGATTATGTACTTCACCTTGATCCTTGGTGGAATCCTGCGGTAGAAGATCAAGCATCGGATCGGGCGCATCGGATCGGTCAGACTCGTCCGGTAACTATCCTGCGGTTGGTAGCTGAAAATACGATTGAGGAAAAAATTGTAAAACTACATCATACCAAAAGGGATTTAGCGGATAGTTTGTTGGAGGGAACAGATTCTACTGGACGTATGTCGGCAAGAGAATTATTGGAATTGATAAAGGAAGGATAAGTATGATAAGTTGAGGTATTCATTTCTTTTTTCCTATCTTTCGAGAAAACATATTTCCTATCTTTCGAGAAAACATATTATTGATGCCAAAGAGAAAACAAAAGAAGGTTGTCCACCAGCCCGACGATAAGCTGTTCAAAGAACTAATGGGCTACACAGAAGGAGCTGTTCAGTATTTGAAAACCTATAATCCAGAGCTAGCCGAGCGGATTGATTTGGATTCATTGACCGAGGTGACCGATAAGAATCAAATTCCAAACCTTAGAGTCTTCGATGCAGATTTTGCGTATCGAGCGAGGTTTAAGGATTCAAAGGAGGAATTGACTATCTGTTTTTTGTGGGAAAATAAATCTGAACCCGAAGAGTTCGTTGCTGTTCAAGTAGGGCTTTATTTATTTTTGAAATATTACAAAATGGTAAAGTCTAAGAACGGAAAGCTAGAACCCATATACCCCATGATATTTTACAACGGGAAAAAAGGATGGATACCCAAAACACTCAGTCAGTTATTCGAGGAGCATGAATTTTTCGATTTATTCAAGGAGGTGATTCCTAGTTTTTCGTTTCATTTTGTAGATGTGAATAAAGTACCTAGGGAAAAACTAATTGACATCGAGATGGCATTTTTTAAGAGTGTCATGGTGGCAATGGCCACTCGACATGACTTTGATTTGATGTTCAATAATTTTTCCATTATTTTTGACATCAAAGATGAAGATCAATTGATAGCAATTGGTCATTACGTTTTCGCCATCTACGAGCGTTTACCAGAAAGAGTTAAGAAAGAAGTAAAACAATTTAGTCCACAAATTCAATATAACATTATGAGTACTTTAGCAATATTAAGAGAAGAAGGAAAAATAGAAGGTATTGATTTGGCGATCAAGATTAATAAGTTATCCAAAGAAGGAAAAACCGCAGAAGAAATATCTGAGGAGTTACAGATCAACTTAAAAAAAGTCAGACAAGTTTTGAGGCAAAACTCTGTCAATATTCAGAGCGCGTCAGCAATATCAAAGCAAGAAGGGCGACAAGAAGGCAGACAAGAAGGCAGACAAGAAGGCAGACAAGAAGGGCGATTAGAAGGTATCGAACTAGCTATTCGAATTAAGAAATTATCCAAAGAAGGAAAAACCGCAGAGGAGATTTCTGAGGAATTACAAATTGATATTGAAAAGGTAAAGCTGATACTAGATTAAATTTTAAGTACAGTTAAAAAAAGCAGTTAGTCAAGTTATCATTGGCTAACTGCTTTTTGATTTGGTTGATGCGGCTTTTCCG
>JBCCJE010000309.1:0-6442 GCA_039027925.1 Bacteroidota bacterium | reverse complement strand
TTTTTCCTTTATCCATCCTAAAAAAATGTAAGCGTAGAGGGACTATGCTACCATTTTTTTAGATCGGCTAAAGAAAAAATAACCTACCCAACTTGTTCAATTAATTAATCTTTCATTCCTTAATTTTGTTAAAAAAGAACATGCAATCAACACGAAAAATAATCCTCGCTTCGAAGTCGCCCCGTAGAAGTCAAATACTGCGGGAAGCAGGTTTTGAGTTTGAAATTAAAACTCAGGCAACGGACGAGTCCTTTCCCGAAGATCTGCCCGTACGGGAGGTAGCGCAATATTTAGCAGAAAAAAAAGCACGGGGTGTTGAGGAGTTTCTGGAAAAAGATACAGTAATCATCACTTCGGATACGACCGTTATTTTGGGAAATACTATTTTTGGAAAACCCAAAGACGAGGCGGATGCGTTCGGTATTCTCCGTCAATTATCTGGCAAAGCGCACGAGGTGATTACGGGTGTTTGTTTGTTATCACAACATAAAGTGCATGCTTTTTCTGCTACCTCTACGGTTTATTTTGATGAATTTACCGACGACGAAATCCGCCACTACATCCGTACGTACCAACCTTTCGATAAAGCGGGTGCATACGGAATTCAAGAATGGGTAGGGCTGTGCAAAATCAAAAAAATAGAAGGTACGTATTCCAATATTATGGGATTGCCGATGCGAGATGTTTACGAAGCATTGCAAAATTTTTAAGTTGTTAGGTCGTTGATTCTTTTTTTTAAAATGTCTCAGCTACGTTTTCACAAATCTATTTATCTAAGCGTATTGAAAAAAACATGATACATCAAATAGCAAAATGCACATTTCTACTAGTCGTTTTATGGAGCTTTTTCGCTTGCGAAAATGATACCCCTACTAAGGCGAAACTAATTCCACAAGAAAATATCAAGGTTCAGATACCCAAGTTTGATGGTAATTCCGCTAAGGCATTTATAGCCAAGCAGTTGGAGTTTGGCCCTCGAATCCCGAATACCGAAGGGCATCGCAACTGTAAAAACTGGCTGGTCAGTACCTTCAAATCTTTTGGCGCAACGGTGATTGAGCAAGATTTTACGGCGACTACTTACAACGGCATTACCTTAAATGCCACCAATATTATTGCTCGCTATAATCCCCAAGTACAAGAACGAATCATCCTCGGAGCACACTGGGACACTCGACCTTTTGCGGATAAAGACCCCGACGAATCCCGCAGAGCAGACCCCATCCTAGGTGCTGACGATGCAGGAAGTGGGGTAGGGATGCTACTCGAAATAGCTAGACTCCTACAAAAACATCCTATCCCGATGGGTGTGGATATAGTGCTCTTTGACGCCGAAGACTACGGAGAAGAAAATAGTGGCAATGCCGAAAGTTGGGGGCTTGGTTCACAGCACTGGGCAAAAAATCCGCACCTACGCAGAGCAGATGTCAAGTACGGGATTCTGCTGGATATGGTAGGGGCAAGGGATGCTCAATTTTCCAAGGAGGAGTTTTCGGTAGTGAATGCCAAAACCATCACTAACAAAATCTGGAACTTGGCGAAGCTGATGAAAAAGGATAACTATTTTATTGATGAATCTGGCGGTGCCATTACTGATGACCACTATTTTGTCATGAAATACTTCGGGATGCCAATGGTAGATATTATTAATCGTCCTTCGGAAAATTTTGGATTTGGAGACTACCATCATACGCACGCCGACAATATGGACATCATAGATGTGAATACCTTGAATGCAGTTGGGCAGGTCGTCACGGCGGTGGTTTATAAAGAATCCAACAAGGAGTTTTGATCTTTGGTAAGCCTCTAGTTCTATTGTCCAACCATTTTGGCGGAAATACACGTCTTTATGGTTAGTAGGGTACGTCAACCTTTTGGGAAAACAATCGTACGTTATTGTTTATCCTTAAACTAAAGCGGCTCAAAATTCGTTTTTTAAGCAGTTTCACAAAAAAAATATTCTATCATGAAGGCATTAGCAGGTACCATTTTTCTTTCCCTTTTGTTCATCTTATCGTGTACAAAACCACCCGATTATTCTAATACGCCAGAGATCGCATTTGTTAGTTTTTCGAAAAATCCCTTAACCCAAGGGTTTGGTGTTAATGATGATTTTACTACGCTGACCATATCCTTTACCGATGGCGACGGAGACTTGGGAGGTGATACCATCAGCACCATTTATTTTGACGATTTGCGTACGACAACCACTAATGATTTCCTAGAGTTTGGTGCGCCTTTGATACCCGAGCAAGGAACAGGGAATGGTATTTCTGGAGATTTGATTATTACTCTGCCCACTACCTGTTGTATTCATCCTGATTCTACTTTAAGGCAGTTTGGGTGTGAAGCACCATTTCAGGATACGGGAGTGCTGACCGATACTGTCGTTTACGAAATATATATTTTGGATCGGGCTGGTAATAAAAGTAATGTGATCAGAACTGAACCTTTGATTCTGCTGTGTGATGAAATATGATCTTCTTTACATTTTTTATTAACTAGCGGGTTAAGTAAAACCTGTATTACCTAAAAAGTGAGCAACGATGACTTAAATGTTTCGTTGCTCACTTTTTATTAAAAATTACGGGGTAACGGGAAGTTACTCCGTAATGGGTAACTTCCCGTTACGGGGAAAATTAAATATCAACTAAATCCAATCAATACCTTGCCTAAGTAGGCTTAGGGTTTTAGCTTCCTCGCTATCCTCGGCGGGTTGGTGGTTATATTTCCAGTTGGCCATTGGCGGCAAGCTCATCAAAATAGATTCCGTTCTGCCGTTGGTATCCAATCCGAATTTAGTTCCCTTGTCCCACACGAGATTAAACTCAACGTAGCGACCTCGGCGCAGGTACTGCCATGCTTTTTGCTGTTCCGTGAATGTCTTGTTTTTACTTCTGTGCAAAAGTTCGAGGTAGATCGGACAAAAAGCATTGCCAACGTCTTGGACAAATGCAAACCTTTGTTCTTTATCAAATTCATCTTGGCTACTCAGCCGATCAAAAAAGATACCTCCGATGCCTCTGGTCTCATTGCGGTGCTTGATAAAAAAATATTCGTCTGCCCATTTTTTAAATTTTGGATAGTAGGCGTCGTGGTGTCGGTCACATACTTTTTTCAAATATTGATGAAAAAATTGCGCATCCGCCTTGTCAATGTAATGGGGCGTCACGTCAATCCCTCCACCAAACCACCAAGTGCCAGTTGACATTTCAAAGTATCGGACATTCATGTGAATGATCGGTACCATCGGATTTTTGGGATGTAAAACGATGCTGACCCCCGTTGCAAAAAAATCAGCACTTTCAATCTTTAGGGCAGCAGCAATTTTTTCGGGTAGCGCGCCGTGTACTGCCGAGAAGTTAACACCGCCCTTTTCGATGTGTTGTCCCTCGATGATACGGCTACGGCCACCGCCACCACCGTCCCGTTCCCATTGATCTTCGATAAATTTTCCGACACCGTCGGCATTTTCCAATTGCGAACAGATATCGTCTTGCAATGCTCTAAAAAAAGAAGTAATGGAGGGTTTGTCTATCATGTGTTTTTGATTTTTCAAAGTGAGGAAGAGTTGTATTTATAATCCTAATTTTTTCTTTGCGGCGGCTACCACTTTCTTGGTATTGCCTACAAAAATTTCGTCGTCAATAAAAATGACGGGTCGCTTCAGGAAGGTATATTCTTCCGTGATGAGTTTTCGGTAATCTTCTTCGGAGAGTTCCTTTTCGTGCAAACCCATGGCGCGGTATTTCATAGCTCTCCTACTAAAAAGGGATTCGTACGAACCCGTCATGGCTTGCATAGCGTCCACTTGTTCGGGGGTGATGCTTTCTTCCTTGATGTTCTGCATGTCAAATCCTTCGAGTCCACCGAGTTCCTTGATGATACGCTGGCAGGTGGAACAGCTAGCTAAATGGTAAATTTTTCTCATGCTAAATGATAAATTTTTACGGTTTAAATTTTTAACAAATAAAATTAGATTTTGAATAAAAAGTTAATTTCGCATGTCATAAAAAATTCAATAATGCCATGCAGCACTTTCCTCCTTCGGAGTTGATTCTCCATCCCGATGGAAGTATTTACCATCTTCATTTGCAGCCCCACCAAATAGCCGACACGATCATTTTGGTAGGTGACCCCGGTAGAGTACCCACCGTTTCAAAGTATTTTGATACCCTCGATATCAAAGTTCGGAATAGAGAATTTATCACCCACACGGGTACGCTCAATGGGAAAAAATTAAGCGTTGTCTCTACTGGAATCGGTTCGGACAATATTGATATCGTACTCACCGAACTGGATGCTTTAGTAAATATTGATTTTCGGAGTCGGACACCTAAGGAAAATTTGACAGCCCTAAAATTGATCAGAATTGGCACTTCGGGGTCGTTGCAAAAAGACATTGCCGTTGATTCCTTTTTGATTTCGCAGTTTGGTATTGGGCTAGATGGACTGATGCACTTCTACGATGTACGGAATAGTGCTGACGAGCACATTGCTTTTTTACACTTTATGGAAAATGTAGGTAAAGTGTTACATTTTCCTATCAGACCTTACATCGCTTCCGCCGGGAAAGAATTGTTATACAAAATGGGTTACGACTTTAGAAAAGGCATCACACTAACTTGCCCTGGATTTTACGGCCCACAAGCGAGACTGCTGCGCCTCCCTCACGCCGTGGATAACTGGATTGATGATCTCAGTAAATTCCAATACGATAAGTTACATTGCACCAACTTTGAGATGGAAACTGCTGCCATCTACGGTATGGCCAACGCTTTGGGACATCAAGCAATCTCCTTCAATGCTATTCTCGCCAATCGGGTAACTCGTACCTTCAGCAAAAATCCACAGCGGACTATTCAAGAATTAATTGAACTGGTTTTGGAAAGGGTTATTGATTTGTAGAGTCGGGGTGAGTTGCGAGTTTTAACGGGATACAGTTTTCCACGTTTCGGAAAATCCACAACTTGTGATGCGCAACCTGCCAAAATCCTTTTCATATATTTTTTATTTTAAATATAATTTTTTTGATATATTTGTGACCTTCACCACATCAAAACACAGACACTATGAATCTACACGCAATCATCGTAGAAGATGAACAAGCCAGCTTAGACAACTTAAAAAACATGCTTTCTACTTATTGTCCCAACGTGAAGGTCATGGCAGAAGCGCGCAATATTCAAGATGCCTACCTCACCCTCACCGATAAAACCATACAGCCAGACGTCGTATTCATGGACATCAACTTGAATGATGAATTGATCTTTGGTCTTTTGGACAAACTCGATAAAGTTACTTTCGAAATCATCTTCGTCACTTCCTATCAGCACTATGCCGTCAAGGCCTGCGCGTACAGTTGCATTGGTTACGTATGTAAGCCCATCGAACCCAAACACCTGATAGACGCTGTGGCTCGAGTGAAAATCAACCAGAAGAAAAATGACATGGGGCGAAGATTGGAAGTATTCAAGGGGCACTTGGTACACCTGAACCCATTTAAGAAAATCACCATTTCCGCTTTGGATGAGATGCACTTTGTTCGTATTCACGATATTGTACGTTTGCAATCAGATGATAACTATACCATTTTCTACATCAAGGGCGGAGAAAAGATCATTGCATCCAAGACGATTCGTACTTACGAGGAGATGTTCGAGTCGCTTAATTTTTACAGAGTGCACCGTAGCCACATTATTAATTTGAATTATATTCGAAAATTTATCAGAGGCGAGCATTCCCATCTCATTATGGATGACGGGATGAAGATCGAGGTAAGCCGTAGAAGAAAAAGTTCATTTAGCGAAAAACTCAAAGAGCTGCAAAAGGAATTTGCTTAGTTCGAGTTTCTTATTTATTCCTGAAAATAAAAAATCACGATACCAATGCGATGCCGTGATTTTACCTAAATGGTTTTCAGGGTGTTACTTTATTTGAAAATTAGGATTTTCCGTTGGTTGAGGTTATGAGTTTTATCAGGCGTGATGATGTAAAATTAATGCCAAATGGATGCCTACATCTGGAGAAATCCGCCAAAAATCTGGACAAAATTGACATTTTGAGCCTTGGGATGTCTTTTTTCCAAAATTTACAAATGCTTCTGCACCTTTGGGCTAAATCATCTTGATTCTGCTTCCTTTTTTAGGTCGGCAGCAAACTGCTCAAAGACTTCATCGAAAGAAGGAATTTTCTTGGCAAATAATGGGAAAAATAAACCACCGATTTTTTCTGTCATAGTAAATGCTACTCCATCGGAAGTTGGAGAGTAGATAAGTTCTCAAAATAGTCCAAGCTTTTTTCCATTTGTTTCTCCAAAAATTGAGGCCGGTATTTTTTGGGTTCTTAACTAAGGAAGAAAACACAAAACGATGACTTTACAATCGTAACTGCAAAAGAATATAGTTATAAATATTAAAATTATCAATTATTTATTGTTTAT
>JBCCJE010000308.1:0-6467 GCA_039027925.1 Bacteroidota bacterium | reverse complement strand
TACATCAACATTTGCGAATATGAATCCAAGTACTGTAGTGGTGCTTAACATAGGTCGTAGATTTTTGTGTGAATACTAAATCTTACGACCTTTTCTTTTTTTCGGTCTAGTCTTTATTCAAAAATTGCACGGACTATTGAAAAAAATGAGATAAAACAAATTTAAAGGAAACTTTTTCCAAGCGGGAAAATTTCATAAATCTTATTCGTAAGATTTCAACTCAAGAATCATTATATTTGTAAAAAAAGAAAACATGACCCTTCAGTTAAAACGGTATAAAATTACAATTGACGAATACTACAAAATGGCAGAAGTTGGCATTTTGAAGCCTGAAGATCGGGTCGAGTTGATTGAAGGCGAAATACTAACTATGAGCCCAATCAACACCCCTCACATGGGAATGGTTAATATGCTAACCAGAATTCTGTATCAACGATTGATTGATGACTATACCATTTCCGTTCAAAATCCCCTACGGATAAATAGTAATACATTACCAGAACCCGATTTTGTTATTGCGAAATTTCGAAAAGATGGTTACTCCAACCAAGCCATTACTCCCCAAGCAACTTTCTTAGTAATCGAAGTAGCAGACTCTTCTTATAACTATGATCGGGATAAAAAAACAGAACTGTACGCCAGCGCAGGTGTAGCTGAATATTGGATTATCCATCTTAACAAAAACCAATTAGAACAATATACGCAACCTAAAAATGGACAATACCAATCGAAACAAATTTTGAAAAAAACCAAAACGGTATTTTGTTCGACCATAGATTTTTAGATTCATTTATCAGATATATTTTTTTAAAAACAAAATATGACCCTTCACTTAAAGCAACATAAACTATCAGTAGAGCAGTACGATAAAATGGTTGATGCTGGGATTCTTGAACCAGAAGATAAAGTTGAACTAATCGAAGGTCAAATCATTACTATGAGTCCATTCAGAAGCCTTCATCAAGCTGTAGTTACAGCACTTACCGAGGAGATCATTCCACAGTTGCTAGGAAAATATACCGTAATCGCTCAGGGTTCGATCAAGATAAGTGCATCCTCTAAGCCCGAGCCTGATATGGTGATCGCCAAATTTAGAAAAGATAGGTACAGGAAAATTCATCCAACTGCGGACGACGCATATTTGGTTATCGAAGTTTCTGATTCTACTTTGAGAACAGATAGAAATGTAAAGCTACCGCTGTATGCTCGGGCTAAAATTGCGGAGTATTGGATTGTAGATGCGAAGAAAGAACAAATCGAGCAGTACCACTCTCCCGAAGCAGATAAATATATTTCGAAAAAAATATGGAAAAAGCAGGACGTGATTAAAAGCGTATCAATAGATTTTTCCTTGAAAGTTGCCGACTTATTTCTCTGATTACAGGCAAGACATTCCCTTACTTTTCCATCCGTTTTCTAACCTTTCCAAGTTCAAAAAATTGTAATTTTGCGCCAAGTTATTATTGAACTAAGTCTTTCTAAATACTCGAAAAATTAACGGGTGCTCGAAGCGACTCGCTAATAGGAAGCGAAAGACTACTAACCAAATATAAGATGGAAAAAATAGCTCCGTACCAACCTAAAAATAAAATTAGAATTGTTACGGCGGGATCATTGTTCGACGGACATGATGCTGCTATCAATATCATGCGTCGGATTTTGCAGCGTAGTGGCGCAGAAATCATTCACTTAGGACATAACCGCTCGGTTCAAGAAATTGTCAATACTGCCATTCAAGAAGATGTCCAAGGAATTGCCATCACATCTTACCAAGGAGGTCACAATGAGTTTTTTAAATATATGTATGATTTGCTCCAAGAGCGAGGGGCGGGACATATCAAAATTTATGGTGGCGGTGGCGGAACTATTTTGCCTACGGAAATCAAGGAATTACACGAATACGGAATCGCTCGTATTTATTCTCCCGACGATGGGCGTGAGATGGGGCTGCAAGGTATGATTAACAATATGTTGGAAGGTTGTGATTTTCCCGTAGGGATGAACTTGAATGGGGAGTTGAAAAAATACACCGAGAAAAATCCCCGCGCATTAGCTCGTATGATCTCGGCGGTGGAAAATTTCCCCAAAGAAAATCAAGATTGGTTAGACCAAATCAATAAGGACATAAAAAATAAAACGATTCCAGTTTTAGGAATTACGGGTACGGGGGGCGCAGGAAAGTCCAGTTTGGTAGATGAATTGGTGAGAAGGTATTTGATGGATTTTGAAGAAAAAACAATTGCGATTATTTCCGTTGATCCATCCAAAAGAAAAACCGGAGGAGCATTGTTAGGAGATCGTATTCGGATGAACTCCATCAATCGGGAGCGTGTCTATATGCGGTCGTTGGCCACGCGCCAATCTAATTTAGCACTTTCTAAACACGTACAGGCGGCGGTAGATATTTTAAAGGCAGCAGGATTTGATTTGATTATTTTGGAGACTTCAGGTATTGGACAATCCGATACGGAGATCGTAGATCACTCCGACGTCTCGATGTACGTGATGACCCCCGAGTACGGGGCGGCTACGCAGTTGGAAAAAATTGATATGTTGGATTTTGCGGACATCATTGCGATTAATAAATTTGATAAACGTGGTGCAAAAGATGCGTTGCGGGATGTCAAAAAACAATTTCAACGCAATCATCAAATGTGGGAAAAGCCCTTGGAGGAGATGCCGGTGTTCGGAACGATTGCCTCGCAGTTCAACGATCCCGGAACGAATGTTTTGTATAAAAAATTGATGGAAACGATTGTAGAAAAAACGGGTGCTGATCTTCGGCCCGACTTAGGATTAGCAGACGGCGCTAGTGAAAAAATATACATCATCCCGCCAAATCGGACACGCTACCTTTCCGAAATTTCGGAGAATAACCGACAGTATGATCGCTGGGTGGAAAGGCAATGCGAGGTAGCCCGAAAGATGTTTGGATTAAAACAATCTATCGAAATCATCGAAAAACAGGAAGGCATAAAAAATAAAGCATCTGTTTTGGAAGGTTTAAAAAAATCTTATTCGGAACTAGAGCTAGACTTAGATGGCAGATGCAAAAAAATATTGGACGCCTGGGATGCCAAAAAATCTGCTTACGCTGCGGATGAATTTATTTATAAAGTTAGAAATAAAGAGATTCGAGTGCCGACCTACACGACCTCACTTTCTCATTTAAAAATTCCGAGAGTCGCATTGCCTAGGTTCAAAGATTGGGGCGAAATCCTGAAGTGGAGCTTGCAAGAAAATGTACCGGGAGAGTTTCCCTTCACGGCTGGTGTTTTTCCATTTAAAAGAAAAGGCGAAGATCCTACTCGAATGTTTGCGGGTGAAGGAGGGCCAGAAAGAACCAACCGAAGATTCCATTACTTGTCTGCTGACATGCCGGCGAATCGGCTTTCTACAGCGTTTGATTCGGTTACGCTCTACGGGGAAGATCCCGATTTTCGACCTGATATTTATGGAAAAATTGGTAACTCGGGAGTGAGTATTTGCTGCTTGGATGATGCCAAAAAATTGTATTCAGGTTTTGATTTATGCAATCCTCGAACCTCCGTTTCGATGACCATCAATGGCCCTGCGGCAACCATTTGCGCATTTTTTATGAATGCCGCTGTGGATCAGCAATGTGAAATGTACATTAAGGAAAATGGTCTGGAGCATCTGGTGGAAGCCAAGAAAAAAGCATTGTACGATGATAAAGGATTGACGAGACCACAGTACCGAGGTGAAATTCCAAAGGGAAATAACGGTTTAGGTTTGATGCTTCTGGGATTGACGGGCGATCAAATTTTAGAACCCGAAATTTATGAGGAGCTAAAAGCTAAAGCCCTGCGTTCGGTTCGAGGTACGGTGCAAGCTGATATTTTAAAAGAAGATCAAGCGCAGAATACCTGTATTTTTTCCACGGAGTTTTCCTTAAAATTAATGGGGGACGTACAGGAGTATTTTATCCAAAATGGCATCCGAAATTTTTACTCGGTTTCTATTTCGGGGTATCACATTGCGGAGGCGGGGGCGAATCCGATTTCTCAATTGGCATTCACCTTGTCGAATGGATTTACCTTCGTGGAGTACTACTTGTCCAGAGGAATGAACATTGATGACTTTGCGCCTAACCTTTCGTTTTTCTTTTCCAATGGAGTTGATCCCGAGTACGCCGTTATCGGAAGAGTGGCGCGAAGGATTTGGTCAAAAGCCATGAAGGAAAAATACGGTGCCAACGCCCGCTCGCAAAAATTAAAATACCATATCCAAACTTCGGGCAGGTCGCTACACGCCCAAGAGATTTCCTTCAACGATATTCGGACTACGCTGCAAGCACTATATGCGATCTACGATAATTGTAACAGTCTGCATACGAATGCTTACGACGAGGCCATCACGACGCCGACGGAGGAAAGTGTGAGAAGGGCAGTTGCGATTCAGATGATTATCAACCACGAGTTAGGTTTAGCAAAAAATGAAAATCCATTGCAGGGGGCATTTATTATTGATGAGTTGACGGACTTAGTCGAAGAAGCCGTCTTGATGGAGTTTGATAGAATTACGGAAAGGGGCGGAGTACTCGGCGCTATGGAAACCATGTACCAGCGAAGCAAGATTCAAGATGAAAGTTTGTATTACGAAACACTAAAGCACACGGGCGAATTTCCAATCATCGGAGTAAATACCTTTTTGAGTAAGGATGGTTCGCCTACCGTAGTGCCTCAAGAAGTGATTCGAGCAACCGAGGCAGAAAAGAAAGATCAGATTGCTACCTTAGAAAATTTGCATCAAACTGATCCCGATCAAACTGCGGTTGATTTGAAAAAATTACAACACACGGCGATTCACAATCAAAATATTTTTGCGCAATTGATGGAGGCAGTAAAAAGTAGTTCGTTGGGGCAAGTGACGAATGCGCTGTACGAGGTAGGCGGGCAGTATCGAAGGAATATGTAAAATTTGGCATGTCTCATCTCACATTCCTCGTATAAAATGAAAAAAATCGAAGTCAAAAAAGTCGCTCAACTTACTGGTCACAAAGGGGGAATTTTTACACTCACACCAAGCGATGAGCAGTATCTTTTTTTATCGGGGGCAGGTGACGGTTGGATCGTAGAATGGGATTTGCGGCATCCAAAAGATGGGCGACTACTAGCAAGGGCAGAGGACACTCAGATCAACGGAAAAGCAAGTATTTTCGCTTTATTAAAACACAACGATTTGATTTTGGCGGGAAATATGAACGGTGGATTACATTGGATTTTTCCAAATGATACTTCGAAAAATAAAAATTCGCTTCCCCATAAAAAAGGTGTATTCGATGCTCAAGTTATTGATAATCAATTGTTTACGTTGGGAGGTCAAGGGGTGCTAACCAAGTGGTCACTAACCAACCAACTGCCCACCGAAAGCATTCAACTTTCTGGTAAAAGCCTACGTGCCATTGATTTTTTCCCAAAGCGAAATGAGCTAGCGATAGGTGCCAGCGATGGAAATATTTACATCCTAAATGCTACCGAACTCTCCATAAAATACACCCTACAAAATGCCCACGACAATTCTGTTTTTACTTTAAAATATGCTCCCGACGGCAGCCAACTGTGGAGTGGTGGTAGGGATGCCCACCTCAAAGTTTGGGATGTAGAAAATATTTTTGAAAATATTTTTTCAGTACCCGCCCATTGGTACACTGTCAATTCGCTGGTCTTTTCTCCCGATGGAAAAATGGTAGCTACGGGCAGTCGGGATAAGACAATTAAAATTTGGGATACCAAAAATTTTCAATTGTTAAAAGTCTTGGACACCATCAAAAATGGATGCCACGTCAATTCCGTAAATACGTTGTTATGGTCGGAGTATAATCATTGGTTGGTATCGGGGAGTGATGATCGAAGTATCATTGTCTGGGAGATTCTAGTCAATTAAAAATTTTCAGTTTTCAATTATAAACCTACCTTTACTAGCTCAAAAAAAAGCAGCAAACTCCAATCATGATTTTATCAGATAAGAAGATTTTAAAAGCAATTAAAGATAAAGAAATCGTCATCAAGCCATTCCGTAAAAAATGTCTGGGGACGAATTCTTACGATGTGCATTTAGGAAAATATTTGGCGGTGTACAAGGATCGAGTATTAGATGCCAAGAAGCATAATCACATCGAGGAAATTGTCATTCCCAAAAGTGGATTTGTCTTAGAACCCGGAACCCTCTACCTAGGCGTGACAGAAGAATATACCGAGACACACAACGCCGTTCCTTTCCTCGAAGGGAAGTCAAGTGTAGGTCGCCTGGGCATTGATATTCACGCTACCGCAGGGAAGGGAGATGTAGGATTTTGCAATACTTGGACTTTGGAAATCTCCTGTGTACACCCTGTTAGAATTTACGCAGGAATGCCCATAGGTCAGTTGATTTATTTTGCCGTAGATGGTGAAATCGAAAACTATTATAACAAAAAGGAAAATGCTAAGTACATCGAACGCACC
>JBCCJE010000307.1:0-6483 GCA_039027925.1 Bacteroidota bacterium | reverse complement strand
TTAAGCCATTGTAAAAAGTAAATAATAGGGTGGCAATAGCTCTAAGATTTTTATCTTTTGAGATTTGTCCCTTCTTCACTCCCGATAGTAAATAATCGTAAAATATTTTTTCAAACTGTTTTTTGTTTTCGCTGAGTAGAGCAGTAAAGTCTTGTTCGTTGGGAATGAACTCGATGGTAGTGTTGACTACCATGCATCCTTTATTTTCTTTATCCTTGTGAGATGCTTGAACGGCCATCGTAAACAATTTTTTCAGACCCGTTTTCACCTGCTCGTGGGTGCTCAAAAATTGTTTGATCTGCTGAGTGTTAATATTGCGATAATGAGTGAATGCTGACTGGAATAACTTTTTTTTCCCTCCGTAGGTATCGTACAAGCTGGCCCGATTGATGCCCAAGTAATTGACCAAGTCCTGTATGGAGGTTGCGTAGTATCCTTTTTTCCAAAAGAGGTGCATCGCTTTTTCTAAAACCTCTTTTTCATCAAATAACTTTACTCTTGGCATAAAAAATAAATTGAAACTTTGTAGATAATGGCAATGGCAATGGCAATGGCAATGGCGTTACCTACAAAGTTACAATAATGGAACTTTCATTCCAATATGTTTCAAAAAAAATTATCCGACTAACAGAGGATTCACATTGATGCCACCATCTATGTTGTACTCGGCGCCCGTAATGAATGAGGCTCTATCCGAAGCTAAAAAAGCAACTAGCTCGGCAATATCTTCGGGCTGCCCAAATCTTTTGAGTGGAACGCGATTTTGCATGGCTTCGGCAAATCCATTGAGTTGGTCTTCGGACATTCCCGTTTTTCCAAATATAGGTGTATAGACGGGGCCAGGATTGACGGCGTTCACTCTGATTTTTCGCGCGGCCAACTCGGTGGCTGCCGTCCTAGTGTAAGAGTTCATTGCTGCTTTTGAGGCCGCATATACTGCGGTATTGGGCATGCCCGTATAAGCATTTACGGAAGATAAATTGATGATACTACCACCATCATTGAGGATGGGTAAAAACTTTTCGATTGTAAAAACTGCCCCTTTAAAATTGATGCCCATTTGAGTATCAAACATTTCCTCCGAAATCTGACCAATAGGTGCTGGGGCAAAAATGCCAGCATTGACAAATAAAATATCAACCTTTCCCACTTCATTACTGACTTGATTGACAGCATCATCAATCGCTGATAAATTCAAAACGTCAGCAACTACTCCTTTTACGCCAAGTTCGCTCGCCGCCGTTTTTACTTTGTCTGCCGAACGACCGGTGATAATGACAGTTGCGCCGTCCGCTTTCAACTTTTTGGCAGTTGAATAACCAATGCCGCTATTGCCACCCGTGACAACAGCTACTTTTCCATTAAGAAAGCTCATAGATAAGGTATTTAAATTGGTGAAAAAATAATTTGGAACGTTTGTTCCGAATACAAATGTAGGATATTAGAATGATTATTCCAAATAGAATTTTCATTTTTAAATATCTTTTATTCGTTTGCCATAATAAAATAGGTATTCCGTAATTATACTGTTACAAGAATTTGGTGTCTTTGCTGAAATTGGTAGTGGATCAAACCAGTTAATGAGTAGCCACACATTTCGGCTGCCACGAAATTATTCAACTCAAAAATCAAGTTGGGCTAGCACGTTTCAAAATCATATTATTAAACCTGTTATACTATCCCACGCCTTTATTTTCCTACTTTGGGCAAAATTGTACGACATGGAATATTTAAATATCAATAGCAAAGGCGATTACGTCATCGTCCAAATGAATCGCCCAAAGGTGAATGCGATCAACTTTCAGATGGTCAAAGAACTTCGGGCAACCTTTAAAAAATTACAGGCAGATGATGCCGTCCAAGGTGTGATTTTAACTGGGCTACCGGGCGTTTTTTCCGCAGGGCTAGATTTGATCGAACTGTATGACTACGACGAAGAAAAGATCCGAGCCTTTTTTGTTGCCTTTGGTTCGCTGCACGTTGAAATGGTGAAATTTCCCAAACCATTTATTTGCGCCGTGACGGGCCACTCTCCGGCGGGAGGAACGGTTTTCGCCATCACAGGTGATTACCGAATCATGGCGGAGGGCGAAAAATTCACCCTCGGACTCAACGAGGTTGCCGTCAATGTTCAAATTTCTACTAACCTTATTTATTCTTACGGCGTTTGGCTCGGGCGAAGTAAAGCCTACAAACATATCCTAGCTGGAAAGCTGCTTAACAACGAAGAAGCGCTTCGGGATGGTCTGGTAGATGAGGTAGTGCCGATGGATCAAGTGCTACCGAGAGCGGAAAAACGTATGCAAAAATACCTGCAAGCGAATCCAGATATTTTGAGAAATACCAAAGCAAAATTGCGCAAGGATTGGTGGGATACCTTTGATGCCAACATTAAGACGAGCGAGGTTGAATTGCAAATGGCTACCGAGGTATGGTGGAGTCCCGACGTACGGATGCGGATGCAAATGTTCAAGGCGATGCTTCAAAGTAAAAAAGCAACTACTTCCTGAAATCTTAAAATCCAATTAAAATCAATTATGAACAAACAATTAAAATTAGTCAAGCGACCCGTCGGAATGCCGTCCGAAGATACTTGGTCACTAGAGAATAATTCACTTCCGGAACTAAAGGACGGCGAAGTGCTCATCCAAAATCATTACATCTCGCTCGATCCCGCCATGCGGGGATGGATGAATGATACTAAATCCTACATTCCTCCTGTACAGATCGGAGAAGTCATGCGCGCGGGAACTATCGGTAAAGTAATCAAAATTAATAATCACCCAACTTACAAGGTTGGAGATGTTCTGACGGGGTGGGGTGGTGTCCAACAATATAACGTGACTGACGGTACTGGCTATTACCAAGTCAATACGGATCTAGCTCCGATGCCGACTTACATTGGCGCATTGGGAATGCCGGGGATGACTGCCTATTTTGGAATTTTAGAAGTGGGAAAAATTAAAGCAGGCGATGTGGTTTTAGTATCGGGAGCAGCAGGGGCAGTAGGTAGTGTAGTCGGGCAAATTGCGAAGATCAAAGGATGTACCGTCATCGGAATTGCGGGCGGTCCCGAAAAATGTAAATACCTTGTTGAAGAGTTGGGCTACGACGGAGCTATTGATTACAAAAATGAAAATGTACACGTAGGTATCAAGCAACATTGTCCGAAAGGCATTGATGTGTATTTTGATAATGTAGGGGGAGAAATTTTGGATGCTGCCCTGGCCCGATTAAGAATGCACGCTAGGGTGGTGATCTGCGGAGCTATTTCCCAATATAATAATAAGGAAAGGATAAAAGGACCAAGTAATTATCTTTCCTTGTTAGTGAATCGGGCGACTATGCAGGGAATGGTAGTCATGGATTACGCCAAAGGGTACAGGGAAGCAGCGATGAATATGGGTACGTGGATGGCACAGGGAAAGCTAAAAGCACAGGAAGATATTTACGAAGGCATCGAGAATTTTTATGACACTTTCCAACGATTATTTACTGGAGAAAAGAAAGGTAAATTAGTACTAAAGGTACTGGAAGAAGAGACTGTTGACTCTTCAGGTCATTGAGATTTCGAGACAAACTAAAAGCACCAGAGGTGCGGCAAATCGGTAGTAGTAAAAAAGCAATTTTGCACAATTTGGAAGTCCCAGCGGGACGGCACATAACAATATACTTACGTGCGTAAAGATAGAATTAAGAGTTACCGAAATGATACTGCGATCCAAACGCTCCTCTCTGCTCCGTTACAACTAACCAAAATAAAACTATATCATCAATGAAAGCCATTGTCTGCGAAAAATTTGGGCCACCATCTGATCTTGTCTTAAAAGAAGTAGCAAGTCCAAAACCCAAGCCTAAAGAAGTCTTAGTGACGGTCAAGGCCTGTGGGGTCAACTTTCCCGATACTCTCATTATTCAAGGATTATATCAATTCAAACCACCTCTACCTTTCACGCCCGGAAGTGATATTGCGGGAATCGTAAAAGAAGTTGGAGCGGAAATCAAGCATCTCAAACCGGGCGATGAAGTATTTGGTTTTGCGATGGCGGGCGGATTTGCGGAAGAGGTAATTATGGATGGCAAAGCTGTTTTTCCCAAACCACCGAACATGGATTTTCCTATTGCCGCTTCGTTTATGATGGCGTACGGTACATCTCACTACGCCCTAAAAGATCGAGCAAAATTAAAAGAAGGAGAAACCCTTCTGGTGCTAGGGGCTTCGGGCGGCGTTGGTTTGGCAGCGGTGGAACTCGGAAAAGTGATGGGCGCAAAAGTGATTGCGGCGGCTTCGACCGACGATAAGCTCGAACTCTGTAAAACGTACGGCGCAGATATGACCATCAACTACACGACGGAAGATTTAAAATCAAAAATCAAAGCTCTAACGGATGGGAAAGGCGTAGATGTCGTATATGATCCTGTAGGTGGTGATTACTCCGAAGCGGCGCTGCGGGGAACTGCTTGGGAAGGAAGATTTTTGGTGGTTGGTTTTGCTGCGGGTGATATTCCAAAGATTCCTCTGAACTTAACTTTGCTTAAAGGTTGTCAAATCGTAGGCGTTTTCTGGGGACAATTTGCTATGAAATTTCCCAATAAAAATATTCAAAATATCATGGAACTGATGCAGTGGTTTACCGAAGGTAAATTAAAACCGCATTTGCACGCCACCTACGATCTAGCCGATGCACCCCGAGCATTAGAAGAAATGATGAATCGAAAAGTAAGAGGAAAAGTAGTAATTACTAACGGTTGACGATCGTCCATCGTAAAATGTAAAAAATGGCCAAATTAGAATTAGAAAATTTAGCGGAATTTAAAAAAATGGAAGGCAAGCCCCTGCCCGTTGGAGATTGGGTAACTGTCACGCAGGAGATGATTAACGCCTTTGCTGAGGCTACTTTGGATTTTCAATGGATACACGTAGATGTGGAACGGGCGAAAAAAGAATCTCCATTCAAAGTACCCATTGCTCATGGATTTATGTCTGTGTCTTTATTATCCAAAATGATTGAAGATACTATCCTCATTAAGAGTGTCGTCATGGGGGTAAATTATGGATTGAATAAAGTCAGATTTCCCCACCCTGTCATGGTTAATAGTAAACTGAGGTTGGTAGGTTCTGTGGTTTCGGTAGAAGATTACGGAGACAATGGTAAGGGAGTCAAAACAGTTTGGGGATGCAAGGTAGAGATAGAAGGTGTAGAGAAGCCAGCCTGTGTTGGAGAGTTTGTGACGCTTACGTTTGAAGCCTAAATTCAATCATTCAATCATTCAATCATTCAATCATTCAAGATGAACAAAACCTTACTAGTCCACAAAAACGAAATCAATAAAATCAAGTTGAATGAATCTCCAATCCCCGAAATTCAGGATGGAGAAGTATTGTTACGAATTGAAAAATTCGCAATGACTACCAATAATATTACCTACGCAGTGGTGGGGCATCGAATTGGCTATTGGAATTTTTTCCCAGCCGAAGAACCCTTTGGCATTGTTCCCGTTTGGGGGTATGCGTCCGTGGTTGAATCCAAACACGATGGGGTAGGCGTAGGTGAAAGAGTCTATGGATATTTTCCCATGGGAAATTTTTTGAAGGTCAAAGTTGGGAAAAATAATCCTTTTGGTTTTGTGGACGTTGCGGAACATAGGGTGAAGTTGCCAAAGATTTACAATTTTTATCCAAAGGTGAAAAATGATATGGCCTACGATGCGAGTACCGAAAACTACGCTCCGATATTTAGACCTTTGTTCACGACTTCATTTTTAAATTATCATTTCCTCAAGGAGAATAATTTCTTTGGTGCTGAGCAAATTTTGATCACTAGCGCATCTTCTAAAACTGGCTTGGGATTGGGTTATCTTTTGCATCACAACCAAGCAACCGATGGAAAAAAAGTCATCGGATTGACTTCCTCCCGCAATGTAGATTTTGTAAAAGGAGCAGGGTATTATGACCAAGTTATTTCCTACGGTGATTTAGAAAAAGAACTTCCTAATAATGCTTCTACAATTGTGGACATGGCGGGCAATTCTAAGCTCTTGCACCGAGCGCACCAGTATTTAGGAGATCATTTAAAATTTGTTTCCCTGATTGGAATTGCGGATTGGTCAGCCGAAAAAGAATTTAGATCTATTCCCAATTCTAATTTTTTCTTTGCTCCCGCCTTTGCGCAAATCATCTACGAAAAGTGGGGCGTAGAAAAAGCTAATCAAGTGATCGCAGAGGAGTTTGCTAATTTTACGAAGGACGCATCGAGTTGGGTAACGCTCGAAGAGATCAATAGCATGGAGGCGTTGTCTAAACTTTACCTACAATTGTTGGGGGGTAAAGTAGATCCTAGTAAGGGGTATCTTTTTTTGAGTGAAGAGTGATGCTCACTTCCCTATTCTTTATTCTAAATTATTAAAAACCATAAGGAATGGTGCATTAATAAATTTACATTTTATGCGTAGTTATTTTTTCTTTATGCAAGGCGAAAAACG
>JBCCJE010000306.1:0-6487 GCA_039027925.1 Bacteroidota bacterium | reverse complement strand
GTAGAACCATCGGCTAATCCTGTAGGTCCCATACAGGGACTCGGAAAACTAAAATCTCCCGACGCCATACAGCGCAATTCAATTTTGTCATCACAATTTCCAATACCATTGGGTAGTTCGTACACCACAAAATTGAATTGCGCTGTATGGCGTCGGGAGATTTTAGTTTTCCGAGTCCCTGTATGGGACCTACAGGATTAGCCGATGGTTCTACCGATACCTTCGAAGAATCGGGCTGTAATCAACCTTATCCTCAAGATAATTTCTTAGCTCCGATAGATATGGAATCAGGAAAAAGTTATGCCCTCATGGTGAACAACTTTACGAGTACGGGAAATGGATTTGAAATAACTTTTGGAGGGACGGGTACTTTTCTTGGTCCCGAGGCAGATATGGAAGTGAGTGATCCTTCCGCTACGCTTTGCTACGGTGAGAGCATTACCTTCAATGATAACAGTACTTTTGCATTAGGTATTTTGGAAGGCTGGGAGTGGAACTTCGGTGTGGATGCAGTACCTGCTACCGCTACGGGCATCGGCCCCCACGAGGTCACTTGGACTAGCCCCGGTACAAAAACGGTAGTACTCACCGTAGCGAGTCAGTTGGGTTGTATCGTCGTTGATGTTGAAGTCATCACGGTAGATCCTTGCTGTGAGACTGTCAATGCAATGACCATAACGCCCACCTTCCAGGAGGTGAGTTGTCCTGATAGTCAGGATGGTGCTATTGATTTGAGTGTGACCAGCAATGCCCCTCCCCATACTTTTCTTTGGGAAAATAATGCAACCACTTCGGGGATTAGCGACTTAGCCGTGGGGGATTACTTAGTGACCATCACCAACGATGCTACCTGCGATACTATAATGACTTACACGGTGGAAGGACCACCTCCGTTCAATATTACCCCGAATATTACAATGCCCACCTGCGACGCAGGACAGGACGGCGCCATCGAATTAATTTCCTTTGGAGGGACTCCACCTTACCAATACCAATGGCAAAACTCTGGCATTTGGACCACAGATAATACTTTAACTAATATCCCGGTAGGCATCTATAATGTCATCCTCGAAGATGCCAATGGATGTCAGTTCAGTTCTGACATTGAGGTTAATGAATTGGAACTAGAGCTACAAGTAGGCGGTTCTACGTCTCCTTCTTGTTTTGGTTTTTCGAATGGAGCTATCGAAATCAACATCACCAACGGGCTACCCCCTTACCAGTATGACTTCAATGATGGCAATGGTTTTCAGAGTTCTAATACTTTAGAAAATATACCTGCTGGCACCTATACCGTAAATGTGTTGGATGCTAATCTCTGTGAAGGAAATTTCGAAATTGTGGTTTCTGAACCTCCCGTAGTCACGGTGGATATGAGCGGCGTTGATGTAAGTTGCTTTGGGGCGGGGGACGGAACGGTGACGGCTGATCCTGCGGGAGGCGTAGGTAACTATTCCTTTGTGTGGAGTAACAATCAAACAACGGCTACCACTTCCAATCTTGTACCTGGTACTTACACAGTGACCGTCACGGACGGAAATGATTGCGAAGCTATTGGGACTTTTAGTATTT
Organism: Bacteroidota bacterium; assembly: GCA_039027925.1. Lineage (GTDB taxonomy): Bacteria > Bacteroidota > Bacteroidia > Chitinophagales > Saprospiraceae > CAJQQY01. The sequence continues at coordinate 4,915 of JBCCJE010000306.1, read as the reverse complement.
TCCAACCCGACGAACTATTCATTGACGTAACCGATATTGCTAATCTCATTTGTTTTGGAGAAGAGACGGGTTCGATCTCGGTGATTGGTTCGGGGGGAAATCCGCCTTATCAATACAGTCTTGACGGAGTGGTTTTTCAAGACGCAGAAGACTTTATGAATTTGCCTGCGGGCGATTACACCATTACCGTCATTGATCTACTTGGCTGTACGGATGAGGTAGCAGCTACAATTAGCCAACCGGTTGAATTAACCGTTGACGCAGGCGATGACCAAACCATTGAACTGGGCTTTTCGGCAAATATTAATTCGGCTTATTTTCCCGTAGGGACAGTTACCTATCAATGGTTTCCAACCGATGGATTGTCCTGTGATAATTGCCCTAACCCCGTAGCATCTCCAGTTAATAACACTACGTACACGGTGATAATCACGGATGAGGTAGGCTGTACCGCAACGGACGAAATTACTATCGAGGTGGTCAAAAATCGCCCAATTTATATCCCTAATGCTTTTTCTCCTAACTTCGATGGTTTCAATGATGCCTTCACCGTTTACGGCGGACCCGCCGCTGCCAAGATTCAAGCCATTCGTATTTTCAATCGTTGGGGGGCCTTGGTGTTCGAAGCAGAAGATGTTCCCCTGAACGAACCGAGTGTGGGTTGGGATGGCACTTTCAAGGGAAAAGAAATGGGGCCTGATGTATTTGCTTTTTATACTTACGTAGAGTTTATTGACGGAGAAGTGATTTTATTTGAGGGTGATTTGACTTTGGTAAAATAAAGAATAGGGTCGTGCATCTTTCTTTTGGTCATATAAAGTTGAATCTTGAGATATGCCAAATCTTTGAGATTTGGCATATCTAAGTTGTCATGGGAGATTCTCTAAACAATCTGAGATAACTAAAACATGCACGACCCTAATCTTTATCCTTTAGCTTATTTGCCTGATAGGTGTTTGTTATTCAAGTGTTGATGAAAATTTGTAAAAAAAGCAATGAGCATTCTTAAAAGCATTAATCTTTTTTTGAAAACCTCCAAGTACCTCTGCTTTCGGGAGTACGTGGCAGAGGGACTAGGGCGTAAGTTACTACCACTCCTATTTTTATCTCCCTTCCTGATCTCCTGCGAAAATGATCTCGCCGAAGTCAACCGCATTGTTTCCCAAGAAGAACTTCGGTACGAAACCATGACGGACGTCGAATTACTCTACAGCGATTCTGCCATTTTAAGAGTGAGGGTCAGAGGCGATAAAATGCTACGACACCTCCAAGCCAACGAAGCTAAACAAGAATTTACTGAAGGTATCGAAGTTGATTTTTTTGGACCCACGGGACGAACGCAAAGTGAGTTAACTGCTAAGTACGCCATCCGCTACGAAAGTAAAAATGAGATTACTGTAAGGGATAGCGTAGTCTGGCAAAGTAAACGCCAAGAGCGACTCGAAACCGAGGAACTGATTTGGGACGAAAAGCAAAATAAGGTATATACTAAGAAGTTTGTCAAAATCACTAAACCAGAAGAGATTTTGTACGGTTATGGATTTGAAGCCGATCAGGATTTTACTCGTTGGGAAATTCAAGTGCCTACTGGAAAAATAAAAGTAAAAGGTCTATCCGAAGATTTAAAAGAATAAATTATTGCGTATCGTATTCTTTCATTCCCTATATTTATACTTCGTAAAAAAGTGCACTTACTTCTCAATTCTTAATCAGGCGAAATGACATTTACCCTCATTCTAATTTTTCTTTTATTATCCGCATTATTTTCGGGATCGGAGATAGCGTTTGTTTCTGCCAATAAATTGCGAGTAGAATTAAAAAAGAAAAAAGGTTCTCGCCGTGGAGCTATCCTTGCCCATTTTTACGAGAAGCCCGCCGACTTCCTCGGGACGATGCTAGTGGGAAATAACATCGCACTCGTTATTTTCACTACGCTGATGACCGTTCCCATTGAGTATTTTTTTCTAACTTATTTTGGCGTTGAAAATACGTACGTGCTGCTGCTCATCAGCACCGTTTTGATTACCATCGTGGTGCTGATCTTTGGCGAGTTTTTACCCAAGACCCTTTTCCGTCTTTTCGCTGACGACATTTTATATTTTCTTGCTTATCCACTTCGTATTTTTCAATGGTTGCTTTGGATATTCTCTTGGGTGATGATTCGATGCGCCAACTTGGTTTTAAAAATTTTCCTAAAGTCAGAAGTAGCCCAGGTAGAAAATGCGCTTACCAGAGTTGACCTCGGCGATTTTATCCAAAGTTCAGTAACCGAGGAGGATGACGATATTGATACCGACCTCTTCAATAATGTACTCCAACTGCGAGAAGTCAAAGTAAAGGAATGTATGATTCCCCGACCAGAGATAGAAGACATAGATGTGAATGACAGTATTGAAGATCTGGAAAGACTTTTTCAAGAAACCAAACTCTCCCGTCTGATCGTCACGGAAGACGATATTGATAATATCCTAGGCTACGTTCATCATTCCCAAATGTTGAGAAAACCACGGGACATTCGTCGGCTCATTTTAAATATTCCCTACGTACCCGAAACAATGCGCGCTCAATCGCTGATGAATCAATTTATCAAAACGGGCACTAACGTAGCGTGCGTAGTGGACGAGTACGGCGGAGTAGCGGGGATCATCACCTTGGAGGATATTTTGGAAGAAATCTTTGGAGAAATTGAAGATGAACACGACCAAGAAGAATACATCGAAACACAGGTCTCCGAAACGGAATTTATATTTTCGGGACGCTTAGAAGTGGATTATTTGAACGAAAAATACGAGGTTATTGAGTTTCCCGAAGGGGAATACGAAACCCTCAGCGGATACCTCGTGATGACTACTGAAATGATTCCCGAACAAAATGCAGAAATCATTTTGGATGGATATAAGTTTGTTTTAGAACTCGTGAGCGATACTAAGATCGAAACGATTCGGGTATTCAAACTTGAAGGCGAGTAAAAAAGCCAACAGCAATCATCTTAAATTCACCTCGTAAGTGTAAGTGATTTTTTTCGTTTCTTTTGCCTTCAATTCAAATTCCCAGTTCACTTTAAATTTCGGATTTTTGTTATTGAGTTGGGTCGTGATACCTTTTTGTTCCCACAGCGTATCGCTTTCAAGTGGATTGCCAGTTATTACTTTTTCTATTTTTAGTTGAGTAGTTTCACTTCTGTAATTGGTAACATCAATCGTCCCCTCCACCGTAATTTGGCGCTTTCCCTTCTGTCGTGGATTAATTTCTTTGTCCGCATCCAGAACTAAAATATCGGAAGCTATTGCCATCTTCACCATTACCTCTCCTGACTGTGGTGCGTATTTGATTTGGTTTTGGCTCAACGGCATGTTGCTGCCGTCAGCAGTTTTATTCAGAAAAAAAACAGCACCCGCAGTGAGTGGATACCCCGTATTATTTTCAAATTTTAGGGCATGCCACACGATGTTTTTACCTACATCTTGGTTGCTATTATTTCCATAACTATTGTAAGTCGGTTGGTTAGGTTGCAGCTTTACAGTGTAAATATCCTCGTATTCGAGTTCAGCTTCAAAAATATCGTATAGTGCTCTCGCCCCTTTTTCGAGGGTGATATTTTTCTTTTTGTAAAAAAATAAATCCTCGTTTTGCGTGACGTCAACTTTAGGCGTTGTTACCACTTGGATTTGTTCTTCGTATGTTTCGGGATCAAACGTAGTGGCGTAGTTTAAGTTATTGCCATAGAGACTTTCGGGATTAGAACTAACCCTGTTCAGGCTAGCTAAAAAAACATTAAAGTTGTATTTGGAAGTTAAAGGTTCGGCGACATTTTCGTAGCGGAAAGCCGGAACACCGACTACAAAGTTCATCTCTACATCTTCCAAATCTTCGAGATCATTCATTACGTTGGCTTTCAGGTTGAGTTTTGCCTTGTTGTCTCCGAGTAGTTGGAAAAAATAGTTAGGTGCCCAAATGATTCCTTTCTGTAAATACATCAACCTGAACGGTTGATTCTTCGCCGATTTGAAAAATTCTAGCTCCAATGATTTTTGTTTAGAACTATAAGTATAAGTCGTTTTCATACCGTCCAGAAACTCAAAACTTCTGATCTCATCCACAGATACGCTAAACCATTCATTGTCCTTTTGAATGACCAACCGGTTGCTGGTGGGCATTCTCAATATACCTTCGATGACCACCCCGTTGTTTTCTACGATTTTAATTCGTTTACCAGCATTTTTGCCAAATAAAAAATTTAATTCATTGATCGTATCTTCTTTTTCAATTTCTTTTTCGGAAACCTTCGCTTGGGTGATCGAGTTATTTTCGGCTTGCATCAGTAAAGTACCAAATAGGACATACTGCTCTCCGTTAGTGTAAGGCAGTTCGGTTAGTTCAACTTTTCCTCCGCTCGCATCGAGAGTAGTGCTTTTGTCCAAAAAAACTGTCCCGTCCTTAAAGATGCTGATGGAATTGGTTTTAAATTTATTTTGGGAAAAAATAAGTACCGGTAATAATGCTAGTACGATCAACGAAAGGATTTTTTTCATCACTGATTTTTTTAAGGTGAAAAGAGGCTTTTGTAGCTAAATATAAGTGTTTAATGACAATGATAATGTCAATAGCAATAGCAATAACAATGACAATGACAATGACAATTTGAATTTTAATAACAATAACGGGAAAGATACGGAGGGTAACAAGAGGAAGTGAAAGAAAACAATTATTCAAAACTCATCCCCTCTGGATTAGTAAATATCTCATTGTCTGTACTTTTTTTTTAAAAAATTCATAACTAATTAGCACCATGTTTTGAGAACTTCGTGGGATGGCAAATAAGTAAAGCAAAAGTTCTTAAAGCCAACAAATACTCCATAATTTGGCTTTAAGAACACTTACATTCCCGCTTTCCCAGCCCACGGAGTTCTCAAAG
>JBCCJE010000305.1:0-6490 GCA_039027925.1 Bacteroidota bacterium | reverse complement strand
TAAGTTTTTATAGTTTTTCAAAAAAAACCTTTGCGCCTTGGTGTCTTGGTGGCAAAAAAATAGACTAGCCACTAAGGCACGAGGACACTAAGTTTTTTATAGTTTTTCAAAAAAAAATCTTTGCGCCTTGGTGTCTTGGTGGCAAAAGGCAAAAAAAAAGATCAGTAAATATAATTGTTCAAGCAGCATTTTGTTTTGGGATAGGGTCTTAGGTTCATAAATTCTTACAGAAAACTAGAACGATAATTAACAACACCTGTAAGAATAGAAACAAAAACACGATATGAAGAAGAAATTTTACATCCTTTTTTTATGGAGTTGCCTGCTGATGACGTGCACCCCCGATAAAGATATTTTTACGCCAAGTCCATTGTTTATTGATGATGTGATCACGACTGACATAGTAGGCCTAGTAATTAATGATGACAACGAGCCACTCGAAAATGCTTTTGTCAGCATTGGAAATCTGAGTCGGCAGACTGATGAAAATGGATTTTTTTATTTCTTAGGCATTCAGGCAGAGGCTCAAAGAACCAAGCTAGAAGTCTTCAAGGATGGATATTTCAGAGGGGGGCGAGCTATCATACCTTCCGAGGATAATCTTACCAATACCACCATTCAACTATTGGATAAAACTTCACTCACTACATTTTTAGGAACGGACGGAGGAGAGGTACAACTAGCTAGTGGGATTTTTTTCGAAATACCAAATGATGCCGTTTTGGATCAAAACGGAGTTGGATTTTCAGATGACGTTCAAGTCTTTGCGTCAACTATTTATCCAGATAAAAAATCGGGCTTACAAAAAATGCCAACCGATTTGAAAGGACGAGCCGTCTCGGGTGAACCGATGTTGTTAGAGTCGTTTGGCATGTTTCATTTTGAATGGAGTGGTCCCGATGCACAAAAATTAAACGTGGTGCCGGGCAAAAAGGTAACGGTACGTTTTCCGATTTCAAATAATCTAGTTGCCCATGCGCCTGCTTCCATTCCGCTTTGGTACTACGATGCGGATGAGGGCACTTGGCAAGAAGAAGGAACGGCAGCACTTGATAACGGTAGCTACGTAGCGCAACTGGGTGCTACCGGATTTTGGAACTGTGCTCAACCCCATGAATTTATTGCTGTAAAAGGAGTGTTACAAAATAATGAGAACGCCCCCCTGAGCAACATGCCGTTCAGTATTTCCCTTGAAAATGGTGGGGCACTCGGCTATGGCTACATTGACTCCGAAGGCAATCTCGTAGCTAATTTGCCCAAAGGCATTGGCTCAAAAATCACGGTGTTGGATGAGTGTGACGATATTGATTATAGTGCTTCGGTGGGGGCGCTGAGTGAAGATGCCATCGTGAGTAATTTGAAGATTAATAATAGTTCCGATTTTTCTCGCTTAGGTGGGACTTTATTGGATTGTAATAACAACGATGTCCAAAATGGATACGCTATATTAAGTGTGAACACTAAAACCTATTTTTTCCCAATTTCCGATGGACAATTAAAAGCTGATATCAACGCTTGCAATTTTACTGATTTAACTTTGGTCGCTTACGATGTGGAAAATCAAAAGCAAAGTGAACCGTTGCAATTGGAGATTTCAACCAATATGGACGCTGGGGAAATTAGCGTTTGTTTTTAACTGGGACAATTTAATCAGGGTACAACAGTTCTTTGTCAATTTTAATGAATGAATGCCTATCCCGAAACCTAGGGAAATGTGTACGTGCTCGGCTCGAAGCCTTGGAAAAAAATTGCTTTGGCTTCGGTGGGCGATAGTATTTTGAGGTATAAAAAATAGCCATACGGTAAGCCAATTCTGACAACAGCAAATAAATTAGAATTAGATCTATCGTCATTCCTAAGAAATGGTAAAGATATATGTGTCTGCTTCCCACAGACACATACCCTGATTACCGTCCCCTTTTTTAAAATGCGTAAGTCGAATCTCGCTGAGATGCCGACTTACGTTATTTTTAAAATGACTTAGGATAGTCTAACTTTTTATCTACCGATGTGCTGTCTGCAAAGAAAATCAAAAAAGAGTGTCAGGAATTTAGAGAATTTTTCTTAATTTCAAATTATCTAAAATCACAACTCTCCAAATTACGATTGATTTGAACCAATATTTACGCCGCACACAACGGTAGGCTAGGACTAGAGAAAGTCATTAGGAATTTGAACTTCTTTTTTCCAAAAAACAATCACACTTGAATCAAAAAGAACTCATAGCGGGATGTATCCAAGGAGACCGACAATGCCAGATGGAATTGTTTAGGCAGCATTCGGGCAAGCTCTTGGCAGTATGTATTCGATATACACGCCACCGAATGGAAGCAGAGGACATTCTACAAGATGCGTTTATCAAGATTTTTAAAAATTTAGAAAAGTACGAAGGCAAAGGATCTTTTGAAGGATGGATGCGTAGAATAGCAGTCAATACTGCCTTGAAAAATTACAATCGAAGTAGTTTCCAAAAAGAAAAAATCGGACTGGAGGACTATCAAGAAAATGCTCTAGCTCCCGAAGTCATTGCCTCCCTGCACGAAGAAGAATTATTAAAAGTAATCGGTGAATTACCTACTGGATACAAAGCCGTATTTAATTTATACGTTATCGAAGGATACAGCCACAAAGAAATTGCGGATCAACTCGAAATCAAAGAAAGCACCTCTAGGTCGCAGTTGGTCAAAGCAAGAAAAATGTTGCAAGTCAAGATAACTCAACTGATGAGAATAGTAGCATGAAAAAGCACCACAATAAAACGGATAGAATTATTAAAGATAAATTGGAGCATCACTCGATGGATGCCCCCATGCACTTGTTCGCGGGCATCGCCGATGCTTTGGATGCCGAAACTGCAACTGCTGTTCCTGAGAAAAAATCGGGACGTAAGCGTTGGTGGCTATTGTCACTCCTCCTGTTGGTTGCCCTCGGAGGAGGTACTTGGTATGGCTTATCGCAGGATGACAAGGCAAATAATTCCGATGGAGAAGAACTTTCTTTGATGACCAATCAAGGCGTAGAAAATACAACTGCTTCGAAAAATATTACTGATAATCAAACGATCGAAGGGCAAACAGTCACAACAAATAGTCTGAATTCGGAAGGAAATTTAAACACCGCTTTTTTTGAAAATGAAAATAACATAAAGTCTAATCTGGAAAATGCTATAACCAACTCTAATCTAAGTCAGCAGACTTCCTCAAAAAAAATTACTTCGCAGCGAGATAACAACTCCGATGATGGGTCGGCAATATCTAAACCTGATGAGCAGCAGTTGAGCACCGCAAAATTTGATTTGACAACTTCTACCTTTACCGAAAAAGGAGGAACAGACAAATTTGGAACCAACACCAATACTGCAAACTCCTCTTCCACTACCAATATTTCTGACATAAAATCGGAGGAAAATAGTAATACCTCAACTGCAAATGATTGGAATGAAACCACCGCTACCGATGCATCACCTTCTAACTTGGTTACGATCAACAAATTCTCCCCCACCGCTAGGGCAGCGAAAGAAGTTTTCAACCTCCCCCGATTCGACAGAAGAAAAATAACAAAACAAACTACCGACTCAGCGTACAATTTAGACTTAGAGCCACGGTGTGGCATCAAGCCTGATGGTTCTAAAATTAGATTTACGACTTCGGTGGATGCTTTTTTTTCCCCTGATTTTGCTAGCCAAATTTTGGAATACAAATCCACCGATTACATTGAGTATGCCGAAATGCGAAATGCAACCGAGCAAGCATCTATTTCTTTCAATACTGGTCTTCGGGTAAATTTCTTGACTGAATTCAATTGGGCGATTCGAACGGGATTGGTTTACACCCAAATCAATGAGCTACTGAGAGCAGAGTTTCCTCAGACTATCATTAACTACGACAACAATGGAAATATCATCTCCGAGACACCCGGCACTAGAGAAGTAAGAATTCGAAATAGTATCCGGATGATAGATTTTCCCATCATCATTGGGTACGAAGCCAAGATGAAAAAATTCATTTTAAACATCAATGCGGGGGCTTACGTCAACATCAACGCCGAACAACGTGGTGCTATTTTTTCCTCCTTAGTCAATGACATCATCCATTTTACAGAAGGTCATCAGGACGATTACGATATCTTTAGAGATCGAGTAGGAGTGAGCGCATTTTTTGGACTAGGATTTAATTTTGATTTGGGAAATAAAATGCAACTGATCGTCGAACCACACGTCCGCTACTATCCTAAATCGTTCACTATTGAGAATTATATTTTAAATCAAAAATATGTGACTGGTGGTTTGATGATTGGCGTCCGTAGAGATTTGTAAAAGATGGTAGGATGATGTCGCTTTACTGATTGTTAGATGGTAAATGTATGGTTGGACATCAAACTTCTGAGATTTTATAAAAAAACTGGGAGGGGAATTTCAAAATTCCTCTCCCAGATTACCGCTAAGCTGACGACATTCAATCACTCACCTCCTCTCCGCAAAAAACGAAGTCATCAATCCCTCGCATTCCTCGTTTAATATTCCAAACTCCACTTTAGTCTTGGGGTGAAGCATCCGCTTACCGTAGTTCATAAATCCTCTTTTATCATCACTAGCTCCGTAAACAATCTTTCCGAGTTGTGCCCACCGAATAGCACCTGCACACATGGGGCAAGGTTCGAGCGTGATGTACAAAGTGCAATCATTCAAGTATTTATTACCTAGATGATCCGCAGCGGCCGTGATGGCTAGCATCTCAGCGTGAGCCGTCACATCGTGAAGTAGTTCTGTTTGGTTGTGTGCTCTAGCGATAATTTGATGCTCACAAACTACAACTGCTCCGACGGGAACTTCTCCTTTCTCGTAGGCTTTTTGAGCTTCCAAAATAGCTTGTTTCATAAAGTGAATATCAGAATGTATGCTGAGCATGTTTGTTGCTTTTTTATTGTGAAATGGTTAAGGTACAATTTTATCGCATATTATTACCCCACAATTGCTACTTGCAAGCAAATATCTTCTAGCTGCAACCGTCATTCATTTTTTACGTAAATCATACGAGCTAATATTTGCCCGCTCAATTTCCCAGTTACTAAAAAAATGGGGTTATTTTTGTTCGATTTTAAATGAGTGAAATCTGATGTGATTAATCCCTTTTCTAGGAATGAAAGTTTAGATATGCTTTTAATTGATTATGCTTTTATTCCTTATAATCCTTGAAACAGAAAATAATATTATGAAAGGAATTATCCTTGCCGGTGGATTAGGTACTCGACTATATCCACTTACCCTAGCAGTTAGTAAACAACTCATGCCCGTTTACGATAAACCAATGATTTATTATCCTTTGTCCACGCTTTTGCAAGCGGGTATCAAGGACATTCTAATTATCTCTACGCCGCACGATTTACCTAATTTTCAAAAATTATTAAAGGACGGTAGCGACATTGGCTGCAATTTTTCCTATGTGCCTCAGTACGAACCTAACGGATTGGCGCAGGCATTTGTGTTGGGAGAGGAATTTATCAATGGAGATGCTGCATCGTTGATTTTAGGCGATAATATTTTTTACGGTAGCGGACTGAAACAACTTTTGCAAAATAGTGCCGATCCCAACGGAGGAGTAGTATTTGCCTACCAAGTAGCCGATCCTGAAAGATACGGTGTCGTGGAGTTTGACGAAAACTTTAAAGCCCTATCCATTGAGGAAAAGCCACAGTATCCGAAATCAAATTACGCAGTACCCGGACTTTACTTCTATGACAATACCGTAGTGGACGTAGCCAAAAACTTAAAACCAAGTGCTAGAGGAGAATACGAAATAACGGACGTCAATAAATATTACTTGGAGCAAGGAAAATTGCAAGTGGGAGTTTTGGAGAGAGGAGTCGCTTGGCTGGATACGGGTACGCACAAGTCGTTGATGCAAGCGGGTCAGTTCATCGAAGTCATCGAAGATCGTCAAGGGTTGAAGATTGGTTGTATTGAGGAAATTGCTTGGAACATGGGATTCATTGATGATGCACAATTAGAAAAGTTAGGGCATAAATACATTAAGAGTGGATACGGAGAATATCTGCTCCGCTTGCTGAAGCAAGAAGCGTAGTTTAATTGAAAATGGAGAATTGAAAATTATCTTATACGAAAAGTTTATTAAAAGCTATAGTTAAGACCAACTTTTACATTAGCCTTCAACTTGGGGGAATAGTTGGAATAGGAACTAATATCAGCATAGTAATTATTAAAGGGAGGTATGAGTTTAAAGGTGAAATCTCAAGATACAGAGCTCTAAATTCAAGAATAGGTAGAGTTTATCTTTTGGTAGGATATAGACTTTTCTAATTGTACCTTAAGACTTAGAGTATGTCTTAAAGCAGAGCTAATTTTGATTAGCAGAGCTTAAAATTTCTCCACCTCAAAAAGCTCTACTTCTTCCATCTTCCCTTTTAAGACAATAAAGCCTTTTGATTGAAAATTCCAAGCCTGAGCGTGTTCGTGAATGTATTGTTTTAATTC
>JBCCJE010000304.1:0-6502 GCA_039027925.1 Bacteroidota bacterium | reverse complement strand
AATCTCATTTTGAATAACTACTCTTTCGGCAGCTCAACACTAAGCGATTAAAGTACATCGAGGAAAATTCAAAAGTAAATACCGAAGAAAATAATTTGAAAAATTCTATTGAAAAATCCATTGAGAATCAAGCCCAAAAGAATGGTTATAAAATCAAGCAATGACTTCTTGAGGAGGGAAGCGAGAGCAGAGAAAAGGGATTAGAGAAAGTATCTACGATTGTTCATTTTCTCTCTTCTTTCCTCTCTGTTCTCGCTTCTTGCCTCTCCTTTCCCAACCATAAAACTTTTATAAAATGAAAATTAGAAATCTTACTGCGTTAGCTATCCTAATTTTAATCGGCGTACTTAACGCTGCTTTTGTCAATGCTGATAAAAAAGTAAAGTCTCCAACTGATAGAGGAGTCATTTCCTTCGCTCAATTTTTGAGTTACTTCGAAAAAACAGAACTCCCTTTTGAGGTCGGTTTAGATGATTTGGAGCAATACGAAAAATTTAAACCTTCCTCTAAAACTAAAAAAGCTGTTCGTGAAATGACCCGAGCGGAACGTGAAAAAATGGCTGAGGAAAGAATAGCCCAAAGAGAAATGGTGCGAGCGATCAAGCGAACTGATTTTATTCCCGAAATTTCCTACGGTCGTTTTAGTAGAATGGGACCTCCCACTATTCAACCCGTTGCTAGATTTTATCCTAATGAAAAATCCGTAGCGGTGGTTTACGCTACGTTACCGAGATTTGAAAGTGACATTCACGAAAACTATCGAATGGTCATCTATGATCTTAAAGGAAATATGATTTTCCCTAAGAGTAAGCGAAAATCGAAGAAGCAAAAGCAAAGGAAGGAAAATATTTTTCCTAAAAATAGATCAGGTTTTGAATTAGGGTATTCTACTACTAAAAATACTATCACTTTTAAAATAGATAAAAAAGGAAGAATCTGGAAAACGACTTTTGAGAATGTATGGAAAGAGGATTTGAAAAAGACAGCTCTTGAGGAAAATGAACTCGTGAGCTTTAATGTGAAGGATACCGAGGTTTTTCAAATAAGTGAACTTGGAATTACTAAGTTGAAAAGTATTCCGACGAGTGCTAGGGCTTCGCTGGATTAAAGATACATAAGCATACGTTTACTAAATCTTAGAAATCTATGGTTTAGTAAACGTTGGTAAAACGCCACCCATGAAAATCAAAACCATTCAAAATACAACTTCTATCATTTGGTCAGGTCTTATCCTCTTCTTTACCTACCAAATGTTTTTAATCATTTTTCCATATACCTCTTGGGAGTGGGATGTTGATTTTCTCATCACCAAGCAGCATATTATCCACCTTTATTTTTATCGCCTATCTTTTTACAGCCATATTTTTACCAGCCTGATAGTTTTGTTGAGTGGCGCATTTTTATTTTCTAACTACATTTTGAGAAAACACCAAGTCGTGCACCGATGGGCAGGAAGGATTTACGTATCTTTATTGTTAGGGATAGCTGCGCCTAGTGGTTTCGTCATGGGATTTTATGCCAACGGAGGTTTCCTCGCCAAATTTAGTTTTATGATACTCACGCCCTTGTGGTGGTGGTTTACGTGGAAGGGGTTTCAAACTGCCCTGCGCAAAGACTTCCGAGCACATCGTATTTGGATGCTGCGTAGTTATGCGCTGACTTTATCCGCAATAAGTCTAAGGATTTACCAAATGGTCTTGGGTGCTTATTTTTACATGGATCCCGTAGTGCAATATACTTTAGTCTCTTGGGTAAGTTGGGTGGGGAATTTGCTGGTCGTAGAATGGAGGATTAAGAATTATAGATTATGCCTGCCCCGAAACCTCGGGGGATTATAGATTAAGAATTATGGATGACCGATCGTACCACCCATAATCTTTAATCTTTAATCTTTAATCTTTAATCTTGTCGAATCTTCAATCCACAAAATAAGCCTTTATTTTTATGGCTTACTGTGTTGAAATAAGCTATTTTTGCACTTTCATTTTTTCACCTAATTTTAAAATCACATGAATACCGTAATCACAAAAAAGAAACATAATTTTTTTGCAGGCCCTGCAATTTTGCCCGCAAGCGTTTTAAAACAAGCAACTGCCGCAACGGAAGATTTCGCAGGAATGGGACTGTCTGTTTTGGAAATCTCTCATCGCAGCAAGCAGTTTGCCGCAGTGATGGACGAAGCGGCTAGCCTCGCCAAGGAATTGCTGGGATTGAGTGATGATTATGCTGCCTTATTTTTGACAGGAGGAGCTAGTTCACAGTTTTTTATGGCGCCGATGAACTTATTATCGCAGACGGGAACAGCCTGTTACGTAGATACGGGAAGCTGGTCAACCAAGGCGATCAAGGAAGCGAAATTATTTGGAACTGTAAACGTGGTTGCTTCTTCCAAGGAAAAAAACTTCACCTACATCCCCAAGGGCTTTGAAATCCCCTCTGATGCTACTTACCTACATCTCACAAGCAATAATACCGTAAGGGGAACGCAGTACCAAGTATTTCCCGAAACCAATGTTCCTTTTGTGTGTGATATGTCTTCTGATATTTTTAGTCGTCCGATAGATGTCAATAGATTTGGATTGATCTACGCAGGTGCGCAAAAAAATATGGGGCCCGCTGGAACTACCTTGGTGATCGTCAGGAAAGACTTACTGGGAAGAGTAGAAAGAGCGATTCCTACGATGCTTGACTACAATACCCACATCGAAAAAGGGTCTGCCTTCAATACGCCTCCCGTGTTTCCAATTTACGTTTCGATGTTGACGATGCGTTGGGTCAAAGAACAAGGTGGGGTAGCAGCAATGGCTGCTAAGAATGAAGCCAAAGCAAAATTAATTTACGATGAGATTGATGCTAATCCATTCTTCCGAGGTACTACCGCAGTAGAAGATCGTTCTTTGATGAATGCAACTTTTGTGATGAATGATCCCGAAATGGAAGGGCTATTTTTGGAGGCTTGTACGGAAGCAGATTGTGTGGGGGTCAAAGGGCACCGATCCGTTGGCGGCTTTAGAGCTTCCATGTACAATGCGATGGATAAGGAAAGTGTGCAAGTACTAGTGGACGTGATGAGAGATTTTGCAATCAAGTATGGATAGTATTTTTGCATGTCAAAATTTCAAAAGACATATATAAAAATTCAGGGGAAGCAAGTACCTGTGAAGGTGTACCGAGAACACCGCAGCAACGTACGTGCTTCCTTTGGCAAACAAGCGGTAATCCTCCGCATGCCTCTCCTACTTCCTCCCGATCAACAGAAAAAACAATTCACGTGGTTCAAGCAATGGGTGCAAGATCAATTTTCCAAGCACAAAGATTTGCACGTTCGTTATTTTGGAAAAAACTACCAAGATGGTGATACCTTGACGGTAGGTAATCGAACCTATACTTTGAAGCTTGATCGGGTAGATAAAAAAACGCACAGTGCTAATTTAAAAAATGGTGTCATTCATCTGAAGCTCAGCCAACACGACTCCGAAGCCCATCTTCAAAAAGCAATCAAACATTTACTGAGTAGGGTCGTTGCCCAAGACTACAAGCCAGAAATGGTTCGCCGAGTGAATGAACTCAACAACATGCACTTCAAAAGACCCGTCAAAAGTTTAAATTTTAAATATAACCAAACTAACTGGGGAAGTTGTTCGAGTAAGGGCAATTTGAATTTATCTACCCGCCTATTATTTGCGCCCGAAGAAGTAGTGGATTACGTCATCATCCACGAGTTGGCTCACCTCATCGAAATGAACCATTCTTCGAGGTTTTGGAGATTAGTGAGCAATGCCATGCCCGATTACAAAATGAAGGAAAAATGGTTGAAAGAAAATGGGCATCTCTGCCAGTTCTAGATTTGGGTGGAAGTGATATTTTTTAAGAAAAGTCTATCTCCGTATTATCTCCAATGTTCAAACTTTGACTCCAACCTTTAATCGCCGCATCGCTACCGATGACGCTATTTTGTAAAACGATATTTTTGATAGAAGCATAGCTCCCGATAATGCTATCCTTGACGATGCTGTAATTAATGGTGGTGTTATTACCTATCGTTACGTGGGGGCCGATGATTGAATTTCTGATTTCACAATTTTCTCCGATGCTCACGGGGTGGATAACGATGGTGCCTTCGTAGTGCGGTAAGTTGGAAGAACCGTAGCTTTCTTTATTGAGGAGCATAGCGTTGGTTTCTAGCAGGATTTCTTTTTTCCCACAATCAAACCAATTACTCACGGGAAAGGTCGTAAACTTTGCGCCTTGCTCTACCATACCCTGCAAGCCATCCGTCAGTTGAAATTCGTTGCGCGTACGGATATTGTTTTCAATGTTGTAGCCGATGCTATCTAGGAGTAGATTGACTTCATCTATTTTGTATAAACCAACCATTGCCAAATTGGACTTAGGTATTTTGGGCTTCTCAATAAACTTAGAGACCCTACCTTCCTGACTTCTTTCTACGACTCCAAATTCGCGGGGGTCTTCTACTTTCTGTACTCCAACACACGAGTTGGGGGTATCCATCATACCCTTTAAATCTACCTCAAAAATAGTATCCCCCAGTACGATAAAAATACCTTCCGAATCTTGCAAAATGTCTCTTGCTGTCCAGATGGCATGTCCCAATCCGAAGCGTTCTTCCTGTGTGACAAAATCTTTATTTAAGTCAGGATAGTTTTTTTCTACAAAGTTTTTAATTTTTTCACCGAGGTAGCCGATGATAAATACAAAGTCCTCTACGCCAGCATCCACTAACTGTTCGATGATAAAAGAGATGATTGTTTTTCCTGCTACTGGAATCAACGGTTTGGGTTGCGTATAGGTCAAGGGCCTAAGATTAGTTCCAGCTCCAGCAACAGGAATGACAGCTTTCATAAAGAGTGAATTGGTTTTATTTTAAGGAAGTTAAACGATCTTATTTTCGGAAGGTTTAACTTTTGAGATACAAACAGATCATTTTAAACGAACTCTAAATATAAGAATAATTCTCTTTAGCACTTAAATCTAACCCCAGTTTTGTAACTTGTAGGAAAAATAAAATTCAAATGGCAGTCATCAAGGACATCAATCAATTGGATCTTTCTAAAAGATATACCTACGCAGATTATTTGCAATGGCAATTCGACGAAATGGTGGAATTGATTCATGGAAAAATTTATAAAATGTCGCCTGCTCCTAATTTGGAACATCAGCGTGTGGCGAGACGATTCTTAAATTTTTTAGAAAATTTTCTACAGGGAAAAAAATGCGAAGCATTCGTTGCACCTACTGATGTAATACTTCCTCTTCCTCCCCAAAAAGTTACAAAAGATAAAATTGATATTGTGGTACAGCCCGATGTGTTTGTCGTTTGCGATCCCAGCAAACTAGGTATTCAAAGTTGCGTAGGCGCACCCGATTGGATTATTGAAGTTTTGTCTAAAGGAACTTCCAGTAAAGACTTGAACGAAAAATTTGAATTGTATCAGCATGCAAAAGTTCCAGAGTATTGGATCGCTCATCCGCTCGAAGGTACTCTGATGATTTTTAGGTTAAATGAAAATGGGAAATATGCATCGCTTCGTCCGCAGCCCTATGATTCATCTCATACCGTAAGTCCAATGTTATTTCCTGATTTGAAAATTGATTTGGCGAAGGTTTTTTCGTGATATATCCTTTCCTAAAAAATCCTGTCTACGACAATTCTTTTATTTTTAAACCCTTGGCTTTTATTTTATCCAACAGGGAGTTGCAAATGTAGGCACCAATACTAGCAAACTATTTAATTACTCCTGGAGCATCGAAATCCATAACGACCTATTCTATTTACAAAATAGTCGCCTCCTCGATCAGAAAGTTGACATCCCCAGTCACCAAAGTACCATGAACTACCCCGCAATACTCGACGATCATTATTTCCATCAATAGTCCACGCACTGCCATCAATTGGTATCCCTTCGTAACTTTCATGAGTGTAATCCTCGCACCACTCCCATACGTTACCTGACATATCATATAGTCCATATCCATTAGGTAATAGCTGTCCTACTGGATGTGTTTTACCTCTAGAGTTATTTTCATACCAAGCTACACTTTTAAGGTCATTGCTTCCTGCATATTTATAATTTCGTCCTCCTCTAGCAGCATATTCCCATTCTGCTTCGGTAGGAAGGCGATATTTTTTTCCCGTCATTTTATTGAGCTTCTAAATAAACTTTTGGGCGTCATCCCAATTCACACTCTCTACGGGACATTGATCACATCCTTTAAACTTAAGCTCATGAGGATCATTCCCCATAACTGCTCGCCAAACCTCTTGAGTAACTTCATACTTATTCATGTAGAATGAAGGTACTGTGATAGGGTAAGTCGTTTTATTACTACTATGGCATTGTTTACGATCTCTTCCCTCTTGACAGCCCATAGTAAAAGTACCACCTAGTATTTTTTTTATGTTTTTTTCAAAGTCGATAAGAACTTGGGGGAGTTGAGGCTTCCCTATATTCTCATTACCTAATAGGTCTGTTATTCCTTT
>JBCCJE010000303.1:0-6504 GCA_039027925.1 Bacteroidota bacterium | reverse complement strand
CGGCTGCTAAAAATGAAAAGAAACGAGTGTGCATCCAGGACATGATTTTCTTAGGTCGCTACGTGGAATCAGTAGCACTTGGTAATATTGAGCTATTGGAGTCTTCAGGATTTGAGCTTGCTAATAAGCCCACCAAACGACCAATCTTAGGTACTGTCGAAGATATTACTCTACGAACGAACGGTGTACCCGGTATGGTCATGGCTATCTGCAAAAGAAATAATTTCGCAGACCTATACGAAGCAAGGGTATCTGTGGATGAAAGTAATTGGACGGCTTTTGGAGCGAATACTTCCCGTACTGTACAGGTGAAGGATTTGCCTTACGGGCAGCAGTTGTTTTTACAGATGAGAATGAAAAATAGTCATGGCTACGGGCCGTGGAGTGGTTCGGTAGCTTTTCATATTCCAGAGAAGAATGCTGTACCTGCCCTTGTATAAATATTTTTATACTCGATAGATAAAGAATATTAAAATTTTCAGGTGTCGAAGGACTTGCAGATTATTTTGCAAGTCCTTTTTGTATATGCTTGTTCCGTTTGCGCTAAGATTGTACTCTAGTCTATCTATCTTTAAACCTCTGCTTCGTATTAAAAAAAGCCTTAGGCTTATAATAGGCACACCAAGATATGACATTTGCACAAACCAGTTCAAGGCGCATACATTTCAGATTATTAAGGAATTAATGAATATATTGCTTAGGAATATCACAAATGCTCATGTGAATAACAACATGAAATACTCCTTAACAATAAAATATGAGAGTCCACCAACTAACAGCCGAATGCGTTCAAGATCTCCAAAAATTGATAGGTAGTCGTATTCGTGCTATCTACATTGAGAACCTAGGATTAAGAATCACCAAAGGAGATGGGTTAGGACTAGAAGGTTCTGGTATGATTTCTATTTTACTTGCCGACGAGCAGAATAATTATAAGTGGAGACTAAGGTTTAACTCACTAGAAAGCGAATATCTCCACCATGAATTCTATCAATGGGAAATTCCAAAAAGGAAAACAGCCGAGGAGCGTGAAGAAAGGAGAAGAAGACGACGAAGTGGCGAGACGCATGAAAAAAGAGAAACTAAAAGATCTAAAACTGTAGATCCCGATAAGGTATGGTTCGAGGATTTTAATAGATATGGTACTTGGCTAACATTACAACCACAAAAAATAAATCAAGATAGACGTAAAGAAGAAAGTATGATTAAATCCATCAAAGTTTATAATTGGGTATTGGGGAGTGATTATGATTTCTTAGCAATGATCGTTATCGAGACCGTAACAGGAAGATCAGTCGTCATTAGTGAGTGTGATAGAGTAGATAGTTTTGAAATGCATATTGATAAAGAACCTCTACTACAGCATTGGTTAAATTTTAATCACCATGATACTAACGAAACTGATAATAAAGAAAGGTACGAACTTCGGTATCATTTTCATCAAGAAGGAAAAGAGGAATAAATTTTTTAGTCCCAATCATCCCGATTGCGCTAAGATTATAACTTAGTTCCAATCAATAACTAACAAAAAATTCCAAAATATTTACCAGTTTTACGGTTCAAAAAAAATATTTTACTAACACAAATAAAACTAATTATTATGGAAGTAGGATGGTTAAAAATTTATTCGGCCAACGAGGAATACCAAGCCGAAGTTATCAAGAGTTTGCTGGAGAGTCATGGATTACATCCCGTATTGCTTGACAAAAAAGATGACGAATTTAGATTGGGAGTCGCCGAGGTGTATGTTGCTCCCGAAGAGGCCGATAAGGCTAAACTCATCATCGAGGAAAACAAAAAGTAGAGTTCGATCTTGATGGTCAGCACTCAGGAAGTACTCGTTTGCGCTAAGGTTGGTTGTACCTTAGGGTATCTGATCTTTGAGCCTCTGGTTTGCGTCGCAACGCAAGCCAGAGGTTTTATCGTGTAGTGATAAATGCATTCTCACCTCTGTGCATTCTATTTTTAAAATTCAATATACGCCCTATTTTTTTGCGCTGCGTTCTGCTTGCTCCCCTCACTTCACCATCAAAACAATCCTGTTATATTTCCTTTTTTATCAATATCAATGTGCTCGGCGGAAGGAACGGATGGTAGCCCTGGCATCCGCATAATATTACCCGTAATGGGAACTAGGAAGTTAGCACCCGCAGCAATTTCAATTTCTCTGACGGTAACGACAAAGTCTCTGGGGCGACCGAGGAGTTTGGGATTATCAGAGAGGGACTTTTGCGTTTTGGCAATGCAGATAGGCAATTTTTCCAAACCCAATCTTTTGATCTTTCGTAGGTCGGCTTTGGCTTTGGCGGTGTAGTCAACACCTTTGGCCCCGTAAACTTTTTGGGCTACGGTCTCGATCTTTCGCTCTACGTTCCACGCCCAATCGTACGTGGGCGTAAATTTTTTCTTGGACTTATCTACGACTTCTACAACGGCACGCGCCAAATCGGTTGCACCCTTGCCACCGTCGGCCCATACGTTGGCGATGACCGCTTTGACTCCCATGGCTTCGCATTTGTTGATTACGATTTGAATTTCTGGATCAGTATCCGATACGAATTTATTGATAGCTACCACTGGTTGAATACCGAATTGTAGGACATTTTCGATGTGCTTCTCTAGGTTTTCTAAACCCGCTGTCACCGCTTCTGGATTGGAGTGATGGAGTGATTGGAGGTCAGCGCCGCCGTGGTATTTGAGGGCGCGGATGGTTGCCACGAGCACGATGGCTTTAGGGGAGAGTCCTGCACTTACGCACTTGATGTCCAAAAATTTCTCTGCCCCCAAATCGCAACCGAAGCCTGCTTCGGTCACTACGTAATCAGAAAGCGACATACCCATCCGAGTAGCGATGACGGTATTCGTCCCCTGTGCGATATTGGCAAATGGACCGCCGTGGATGATGGCTGGATTGCCCTCAATGGTCTGCACTAAGTTGGGTTTGATAGCATCTTTGAGGAGTGCGGTCATGGCACCGTGGGCTTTGAGGTCTCTGGCGTAGATGGGCTTTTTGTCAAAAGTAAATCCTACGAAAATATTTCCGAGTCGTTCCTTCAAATCTGTCAGGTTATCAGATAAGCAAAGGATAGCCATGATCTCCGAAGCGGCAGTAATGTCAAATCCCGTCTCTCTGGGAACGCCCGATACTGTTCCTCCTAGTCCGATGACTACATCCCGAAGGGCGCGGTCGTTCATGTCCATCACCCGTTTCCAGAGGACTGTCCTCGGGTCAATGTTGAGATTCAAATCAGGATACCTGTTTTGCAAATTATTATCAATGAGGGCAGCGAGAAGATTGTGCGCTTTTTCGACGGCGGAGAAGTCGCCCGTAAAATGCAAGTTGATGTCTTCCATCGGAAGTACTTGTGACCAGCCACCTCCCGTTGCACCACCCTTGATGCCAAAGACGGGCCCAAGGGAAGGTTCACGGAGTACGACGGTCGTTTTTTTACCAATCTGATTCATACCTTGGGTCAATCCAATAGACATGGTGGTTTTTCCCCTCCCCAGCAGGAGTAGGCGAAATAGCTGTGACGAGGATCAACTTACTCTTGCGGATTTTGCCTTTCTTAATGAGTGAAAGTGGCAGTTTGGCTTTGTGTTTACCATAGAGTTGGAGGTCATCCTCTGAAACATTTAATTGTTCAGCAATCTCTTGAATGGGCTTTAATTTGACGGAGCGGGCAATTTGGATGTCTGATTTCATTTTGAAGCAATTGGTTTTATAATCGTTAGTTAAGTCATCGGAAAAAGAACGATAATCATTTTTTCCATAAATATTCAACCTTGGAAGTGTTGGGCGAGCTTTCCCATTTTACTACTCTACAGAGGAAAAATTAAAAAAGGTTTGACTGAGCGAACTTGGCGCATCAGAAAAACCCCTAAAAATGCTTGAGACAAAGATATTAGAAATATTTGACAAAGTTGAAAAGTTAAGATTAGTCAAAAACCGATCAACTTAGCTAGAAAAAAGTTCATTAGTTTATTGCTCAATATCTTCATTGGCAGTGGATTTTCTGCCATGAGCTACTATCTTTTCATCCATTCGGAATTAAAAAATA
The DNA here is from genome assembly GCA_039027925.1 of Bacteroidota bacterium. GTDB lineage: Bacteria > Bacteroidota > Bacteroidia > Chitinophagales > Saprospiraceae > CAJQQY01. The sequence goes on along the minus strand of JBCCJE010000303.1, from coordinate 2,443 downwards.
TTGGGGACTACACACGGAACTTGGGTTAAGACAGACCTCCAACCTCAAATTTACAAATCATCAGTAATCAATAAACACAACGCCGATTGTCCGCCTGCACGTAGTACGATTTATAATTTTTGGCTTGCTTATCCATACAGCCACAAAGGTCGAGGAGTTCAATTTTTTTAAAATCAAAATTATGGCTTTCCGCTTGAATAGCGATGTATCCTTCTGTCATGGGCGTACCCGCCGCAAATTGTAAAGTATCCAATCCATTCAAATCACCTCCGATGATAGGGTTGGTATAGGTCATCACCGTATCCCCTTCGATCAGGTGATGTACGATGGAGTCACCCATGACAATCGCCTCCGCCGTCACCCACTGCTCGCCGTGATAGGTTTTACTGGTAGAGCTCACACAGTGCGGAGTGAACAATGCCCCCTCCATAGTCACGTGGCAGCCGGGAGTACAGAGGTTGCCCGTCGGTCGGTCGTCCTGACCATTTCCCCCTAATAATTGAAATTCAATGGAAACTGGAAATTCTTGATCCACGGTCATGGTTTCCACGGGTTGGCAATGCAGCATCAAGCCATTATTGGCAAATGCCCAAGCTGGTCCGTTGGGGGTATGTTCGCCCACAAAACGATATTCTGCTCGGAGTTTGTAATGAGAAAATTTGTCTTTGTAAAACAAATGTCCAAACTCATTTCTAAAAGAATCGTACTCCACGTAGTTGGCTTGTAGCAGGCTGTCCGTCACTCGAAAAGTACGGTTATAATTTTCGCCCGCCTTAAATCCATTGAACTTTGGTGTCCAATCGTTCATATCTTTTCCATTGAATAACGGTATCCATTCTTCTTGATTTACACTTGTAGAAGTATTGTTTTTTTCTCCACAACTAAAAAGTAGGGAGAGTAAGAGCAAAGTGAAAAGCTGGTTTTTCATATATATTAATAGTTTTGATTTTGGAATTGAGTTCGAGTATTTCTTGATTGGTAAATTTATGAATCCAAACAGAATGTGCACCTTTTGTTGATACTGACGACATTCAATTATGGATTGCCCTTCCGCTGAAAATAACTTTGTACCAATCGAATTTCACCGTAGCTAAATTTGTCATTCAATTTGGTTTTGATTTCCGAAAGAGAAATGCTGCTATCCTTTTCAAAGAAAGTGGTAAGTTCCTCTACTTTTTCGGGAGCGATAACTTTGTAAATACTCAACTCTCCACTTCGTACAAAATGCCCTAAATGTCCTTCTACCGTACTTCGCACTACACCTCTGATTTTGGCTATTTCATCAATGGATTTTCCATCTCGGAGGAGGAGAAGACTTTTGGTTTTTGAATCCAGAAGCTGTTTGGAAGTAGCTGATCCCCACCGATTGCCATCCAGTTTTTTTTCGTGGCAGTATTTTTTTACGATCTCAATAATCTCCTTGCCGTAGGTATTGACCTTTTTAGCACCAATGCCTTTTATCTTTCCTAGGTTTTTTAAATCTACGGGTAAAATTTGCGTAAGGTGAATAATGGACTTCACCGTGATGACATTGCTGCCCTGCAAATCAAGGGTGTCTGCCACGTCGTTGCGCCAGTTAATCAACTGTTTAAATAGTTCGGGGTGTTCTGTGTTGTTGCGGTAGGATTCGTTGTAAATATTTGATTTTGAGTAAGTTACGGATATTTGTTTATCAAAATTCAAATCGGCATTGGCTAAGTTTTTAAGATGATTAGCCGTTGAAAATCCTTTTTGTAAATATTCGTAAATATATTGTTTAACAAAAAGTTCCCGTTTGATTTTTCTTAAATTTTCTCTGACTAACTTATCCACTTTCTGATTATCTGTCAGGATTGGAATTCGGTTGAGTTGGGGCACAAAGTCACTTTTAATTTTAGTTTGAAAATAAACACTTGCTTTTTTTACCCGCTCTTGTAGTTTTAAATTATTTTCCGGAAGTGTATTGTTATCAAAAAGTTGTAAGAGTTGATTTTGAAATTTGAGACTAACCGTGTGCAATTGCTTCAATAAATCAATCAACCAATTTTCGTACTGCGTGACTGCCTCGGGTGTGAGTGATCTTTCGTTTTCCGAAAAAATGCGATGCACCCTTTCGGTGAGTTTTTGGAGTGGTTTGTAGCTGAAGGCATCCCAGATTAATTTTTGTTGATACGCTATTTTAGATTTTTTCAAATCCTGCGTAGAGGGTTTATTTTCCTCTGCTTCTCTGGTGTAGCTTTTGACTACTGCATCCGTTTTTACGCTGGCAGGAATCAGCCTTGATCGCAAAACAATTCCCTCAAAACTGCGGCAGCGACTCAACGCCACGTAAACTTGTCCGTGCGCAAATGCCGCCTGCGCATCTATCATCACCTTATCAAAAGTAAGTCCCTGACTTTTGTGGATGGTGATCGCCCAAGCTAGTCGGAGTGGATACTGAATAAATCGCCCCAGCAAGTTTTGT
>JBCCJE010000302.1:0-6512 GCA_039027925.1 Bacteroidota bacterium | reverse complement strand
ATTTAGTATCGGAGTATCTGCTGGAACTGCCATTCCCGTTGGACTCTGGGGTAAAAAAGATGCTCAAGACTATAAATCAAATGGTTTTACCCAATTAGGACAATCCTATAATCTTTCCCTATCCTATAAGTTAAATCGTGGAAATTTTGGACTTACCTCACTAATCGGAAGACAAATTAATACAGTAGATACTGAAGCGTTTGCCAATGCTTATAGTGAAAATAATGAGGGAGAAACCTACACCATAGAAAGCGACGACTGGAGAGTTAACCAATTTCTAGTAGGAGGATTTTATTCTAACCCAGTTACTAAAAAACTAGACATTGATGTCAAAGCGCTGCTAGGAGCCGTTCATGCCAATAGACCAGCAATAGATGTTTTTGACGGAAATTCAAACTTTACCAGTTCTAGTGGTGCAAGCTCGACAGCTTTAGCTTACTCACTTGGAGTAGGCATCAAATACCACCTAGGAAAAAGACTTAATTTTCTTGTAAATGCTGACTATCTATACTCAAAACCTGAGTTTGATGTGAATGAAGTATTCAACGCTCAACCTATTGGTAATTCCGTTTTTTCTCAAAGTATTAGTTCAATTAATTTGAGCGTAGGAATAGCAGTAAAATTATAATTATACCGAGTGAATAATTTCCAATGACCACACACGGAACTTGGGTTAAAAACTAACGGGAGTCAGGCATCAATACTTTGCCCCAAGAGGTCTTGTTACTGTATTTTTTTTATTAAAAAACAAAACATCAAGACCATGCAAAAGTACTTCAAGCGTTTAGTCATTTTAATTTTCATCCCCATTTCTCTTTTTGCTAACAATAAAAACACATCAGTAGCTTCCTTGGCGGGCACTATGGATGTAACGCCGCTAATGCCTTGTGCAACCGAAATGATCAGTCCTCCGCACAATGAGGATGAGGTACTTGATCCTGGAGATATACTGCGATTTATCCTTCACGATAATAGTGGAACAACCCTAGGAAATATTACGGGAAATCAAATTAGTGCCAGCGAAACATTTGCGTTGGATGGCAACATTTCACCAAATGTAACTTATTACATTTCAGCAATTGCGGGGGTAGATGACGGAACTGGAAATGTTGATCTAAGTGATCCTGAACTGTCCGTTTCGGTAGGAACACCACTTACCTTTATGGATGTCATTCCAGCTACTAATGTTAGTGAAACCATCTGCGCAGGGGATGTATTTACCATTTCGGGAAATACCTTTACTGTATCTGGCGCATATACCGTTAATCTAATTTCTACTCTGGGATGTGATTCTGTTATTAATCTGAATTTGACGGTGCTCAATCCCGTTGCCACCGTACTTACTCCACCTGCGATAGATTGTGGACCAAATACTGTGGTAACTCTGCAAGCAGTAGTTGCGAATCCCAATCCTAACATTCTTTATTGGTGGACTGGTCCCTGTGTTATTCCTAATATACCGGGTAGTCCAACTGTACAGGCATCTTGTCCCGGCGAGTACCAATTAGTGGTCGAACACACGGAGGGGGGAGTCACATGTACTTCCAATACGTTTACAGTAACGGTAGAAGATAACACCATCCCTCCAATTGCTGATCCCGGGGTAGATCAATTTATTGAATGTTCTGCGCCTGTTGTAACGCTGGGAGGCCCTGGTTCGTCCAATACGAGTACCTACGCCTATTCTTGGACGGGGCCAAATGGTTTTATTTCGAGTGAACAATTTCCCAACGTGAGCCAGCCGGGGCAGTATTGTTTCTTTATGATTGATTTAATTACACTTTGTATTTCTTCTACGGAGTGCGTGGAGGTCATTGGTTCAGCTTCCATTCCTACTGCAGAAATTGTAGTCAACGGTGTTTTGGATTGTACTAATTCCCAAGTTACATTGGACGGATCAGGATCAACGGGGATGAATAACATTTTGTACGAATGGTTGGATACCAATGGAAATACCATTGGTACTGATCCGACGATTCCTGTTACTAGCCCAGGATGTTACATTTTGACCGTGACAGATGTAGTGACAGGCTGTACTAATTCTGAAGTGGCCTGCGTAGCTCCTGTTAACAATTTGCCGAATGTATCAATTGTTCCTTCCAGCGTATTTATTGATTGCGTAAACTCAACCGTAACGCTAGATGGCTCAGCCTCCTCTACGGGTAGCAATTTTGTATATGAATGGTCGAATGATGCAGATATCATTATTTCTACTGACCTTTCCATAAATGTTGACATGGCGGGTGTTTACACTTTATTAGTGACGAATACTGATAATGGATGTTCTGTTGCTTCAAGTATAACTGTTGCAGAAAATACAGTTATGCCAGTTGCCGATGCTGGGCCAGATATTTCCTTGGATTGTACTACTTCCGTTGCGGTAATAGATGCCAGTAATTCTAGTGTAGGACCAAACCTCACTTACTTTTGGGTGGATCAAAATAATACGGCAGTAAGCAATACCCTTTCTCTAGAGGTAGATTACGAAGGGATATTTACTTTGATCGTCACCGATGTATCCAATGGCTGCACGGCAACGGACGAAGTAGAAGTCAGCGGATTTGATGTGTTGTTCTTGAATTTGGGATCTGATATTTATTTTGATTGTTCTGCTAGTAGTATGGAAATTATAGGAAATAATATTCCGACAGATCCTAGTTTTACCTACTTATGGACAACAGCCGATGGCAACATCCTCGCTGGTGAAACCACCCCAACTCCAACCATCAATACGCCGGGCACTTACACTCTGGAAATTAATGATGTAGCTAATGCTTGCGTAGTATCCGATGAAATTATCGTTTATGACTTTAGTGATATTTTGATGGTCAACCCCAATCAAAACTTAAATTGTAACACTACTATTCCAAATGAATTAGAAGCATCCTTAGCCATCACCAGCTCAGTAATTAATTTTCAATGGACAACTACCGACGGTGATATTCTCGTAGGTGCAAATACACCTCATCCAATTGTAGGTAGTGAAGGAACTTACACCCTTACTATTTCTGATGCAAATGGATGTACTGCTTCGGCATCCACAGTTATGGGAGGTTTTATTTTTCCTGACGTAATCATTGATGCACCTGTGGGGCTGCTCATCAATTGTAATACGCCCACGGTATCTTTGGATGCTAGCAATTCGTCGGGTACAGGCGATCTAGCCTACCAATGGAGTTTGGATGGTGTTTTTCTTTCTCCCGAAGAACTCATTGTGACTACTACGCCTGGTATTTTTGAGTTGCTGGTGATTGATTTGAATAACGACTGCATAGATATAGCTCAGGTGGAGGTGATAGCTGATACCGCGCCTCCGGCGTTTACAATACCAGATACCATCTATCTGACTTGTGACAATGACTTTACCTCAGAAATAGGGGCATTGCCAGATGTGTCTTCATCCGATTATGTTTATGTTTGGAATGGTCCCAATAATTTTTTATCCACAGATTCAAGTATTGTTTTGAGTGGAGACGTTGGGGGAACGTATAATTTTTCCTTAGAAAACTCCACGAATGGATGTATCAGTACGGCTACGATGGAAGTGATCTACGTACCTTTAGATTTTGATGTAACTACTACGGCAGCAGACTGTGATCAACAAAATGGAACGGCAACCATTTCGTCGAGCCTCTCTAACTTTCAAGCAGATTGGAGTACTGGCGAACAAGGAAATGCTATTGCTGACTTAGCGCAGGGATGGTATTCGGTTACGGTAGCTGACTTGGATAACAATTGCGACACCCACCAGAATTTTTTCGTAGATGAAGATATTTCGTGCAAAGTGGTCATTGGTGGATACGTGCTCAACGATCCCGATTCTACCTGTGTTTTTGATCCTGCGTTGGAAGGTATCGAATGCGTCATGGTAAAATTAGAACCCCTTGGAATTTTTACATTGACGGATAGTACTGGGTATTATGAGTTTGTGGTGGATGATGGTAACTATACCGTGGTGCTAGTGGGGAGTCCCGAGGTTAACTTACAATGTCCTGCGCCGGGAGAATACGTTGTGACTTTAAATATGAATGGAACGGTATCGGATGAAAATCATTTTTACGTAGTGAGAAATGGATTTGATTTGTGTATTTCAAAAAATGCTGGAAATGCTAGACCAGGTTTGCCACAGTTTAACAGTATTACAGTTTGCAATTACAGCGAAGACACCCAAGATGCGGTAGCTACTTTTACGCATGATCCCTTATTTGCCGACCAATCTCCTTGGCCAGCTATCTTTCCAGCTTACGGAAATTTAATTGCTCCAACGTATGATTACAATGCTCCGACATCTACGTTTAGTTGGAATATAGAAAATCTACAGCCGGGGGAATGTCGAATGATCAGATGGTTTATGACCGTGCCCGTTACCGCTATGGTTGGAGATACCCTTCATACTTCCGCAAAGGTCAATCCGATAGCGGGCGATGAATACCCCGATAATAATTGTCAAGAGTGGACACAGGTGATCACAGCATCCTACGATCCCAATGACAAAAGAAATTTCGTCGGCGAGTCAGCTTGGGGAGGAGCCATTTACGAGGATGATGTGACGATGGAGTATGCTATTCGATTTCAAAATGTAGGAAATGATACCGCCTTTACCGTCGTCGTAAGGGATACTTTGGATTCCGAACATTTGGACGTTACCACCATTCGATCTTTCAATTCTAGTCACAATATGACTGTCGAATTTGAGGATGCCAATGTGCTTATTTTTAGATTTGAAAATATTATGCTGGTAGATAGTACCACCAACGAAATAGAAAGTAACGGATTTGTTAGTTTTGACGTTGATCGAAAACCTAATCAACCTTTCGGAACGGAAATTAAAAACCAAGCAGCGATCTACTTTGATTTTAATGCCCCCGTCATCACCAATGAATTAGTCAACATATTGACCGAATCTACTAGTATTTTTTCTCCTCAAAAAAACCAAATTCAAGCGGCGGTCATTCCGAATATCACTACAGGTGAATTTACCTTGAATTATGTTTTGGAAAAATCCAGCAGAGTGGAGATAAAAATATATAACTCAAATGGTATTCTGTTAAAGGATTTTGATTTGGGAGAAAAAAGCAGCGGTGGACATCAGGCCGCTTTTGACCTCAAGGATTCTGCCAACGGCCTACATTTTATTTTGATAAAAACTCCGAATGGAAATGCGGTGAAGAAAGTAGTTAAGATTTGATCGCATACGATGAAAGTGGATTTGGGAGGGCTTGGTAATTGGTAGAAGCGTAATTTTTTTTGATTAAGTCAGAAATGGAGAAAAGCCACTTACAGTTTTTTGTGAGTGGCTTTTGTTGTGTGAATAGTAGCTCCATTTGGACCATGGGCGTCAGCCGAAGCGATATTTTATTTATTTTGATTTTTGCTTTTACTTTTACTTTTATAAGTGTAGCATCAGAAAGGGTTAATATGATAAAGTAAAAAATAAGAGCATATTAATCAGTTATTTATAAAATATTTTTTAATTTCGTAGAAAAAATAACGATATGCGTTGCTCCTTTCTATCTACTCATACTTTCCTTTTACTATTTATTTTTTTCTGTAGTTGTAGCTTTTATGGTTGTGAAGATCCACGTCCATGTATTTGTACCATGGAAAGAATAAGTTCAGGTACTAAGATAAGAAAGGAAGATAAAGCTAAAATGAAAAACCTTGAAAATACTTTAGAGGGGAAATTAACAGGAAAAATATCTAAAGTAATAGATGGTGAATTTAGTGGGAAGATTAAATATGAGGATAAAGAAGTTTCTATCCGAACTGTTGCAGAAAATTTAAAATATCTTTCACCTAAAGATGATGATTGTAGATTCTATGCTCTCGCTTTTGAGAGAGAATTTTTTTGTGCCTTTTATAGACTTGATTGTGATAATGAAGAGGACTCTCCACAGACTATAAGGGAAAATAGAAAAAAATATCTAGCTCAAATAAAAAAAGAGATTAATGAATTATGTAACGCCCAAAAAGTAGGCGGTCCTATTCATCCACATCCTCCCGCAATTAAAGAACCTGAACCGAAAGAAGACACATTAACTAATAAAGTTATTACGGAAAAACCAATAAAGCATAAGATTATTTCAGGTCAATTAGTAGACTCCAAGAATAATGGAGTCCCAAATAAAAAAATTTTAATACTTGATACTCGAGAAGAGGGAATTACAGATGCCAATGGATCTTTTTCTATAAAGACTAAAAAAGAGAAAGGTCTTCTAACAATATCTTACCCAACACCAGATAGCACTAAGCATGAAACTATAAATGTAAGTCAATCATCTTTACCCTTAATCCTTAAATTTCATTGATTATGAAATATAAATTTTTGATAATATTTTTAAACCTTTTTATTTCTAATTTTTCATATACGCAAAATATTGATTTGATTATATACGTAGAGGATAAAGCCAACAATAAAAAAATAAATTCTGGAGAGGTTTATATTCCTGATGTTCAAAAAAAAGAAATACAAAATGGAGAAGTTCGTTTTGTATTGGAAGCAAATAAAACAT
>JBCCJE010000301.1:0-6515 GCA_039027925.1 Bacteroidota bacterium | reverse complement strand
CGGAAAATTGATTCCTCTAAAATAGAAGCTCCAAATATAAACTGCAAACCTCCAAAATTGGTTTAACCCCGATTTAACAAAAAATGAGATACAAATTGCTGATTCAAAAAAATGTTAACAGTTAATTTTCTATTATTGGTTGGGTGAATTGAGATCATTTGTGGATTGGATTGCGTAGCCCCAAAAACTAAAGCGATGGATTTTTAATGAAATTCATCGCTTTAGTTTTTGGAGTATGGCTAATGTTACTTAAAGTATATCCAAATTTATGAATACGATCTTTAGGGTTGTGCATGTTTTAGTTATATAAAGTTGGTCGGAAGATATGCCAAATCTTAGAGATTTGGCATATCTAGGTTGCCAAAAAAGATTTTCTAAGTAACCTGATATAGTCAAAATACGCACGACCCTACTAATCGTAAATGACTACAAATTTGATACTCTTTCTGGGTGTGATTTGAAGAAAATACATACCCGACGCTAAGTTGAGCGATGCAGTTTGGATAGGATAAATCTGATTTCCCGGTTGGATTTCCACTTCTTGGGCGTGCAGTACTCTACCCGGCACATCAAATACGCGCAGGGTCAAGGTTTGCTCAAATTCGCTGTACATACTCAGCTTGATGTCCTTTGATGATTTGACTGGATTTGGAAAAACGGAGCAATCAATAAAAATACATTTGTTCTCAACGGAGATCGTCCTGGTGTAGTAGTAGGCACCTCCGGGTTGGATGATTTTGATGCGATAATAAAGTCGTTCCGTTTCGTACAACTCGTAGTCATAGAATTGGAAGATTTTAAAGGATGCAAATGGAATCGTATCTCCTTGCTCCTCCCCAATTTTTGAATAGTTGATGCTATCCGTACTCACCTCAATTTCGAATACTTCGGCGTAAGTGCTAGGTGGAACAATCCACGATAACTCCAACGCACAATCCTCATTTTGGAAAGCCTCGAAGGTAATTGCAGGTTGTTCTAGCTCTGACTCGGCAAAGGTGAACAGCCCAAATTTTTCTCGCTGGAAATCCGAGCGGAAATAAGCGGGTGATGCCGTTAAATCATTATTTGTGGATTCTACCAAAGTCCAGGGACTATCGTAATGAACCATTCTCACTCTTTCGGGTTCGAGTAAGCCACCAATACCTTGCTTATAGCTAAGGATGACTCTGGCCAGAGGATCGTCTCCATCAATGGGATTTATTTCCCAAAATTCTCCATTACTTACTCGATACACTGTTTCATCAGAGTTTAGATCAAAATAAGAATAATTGAAGTATTCAGAGATAAATGTGGAAGGCTCTGTAATATTTTGAATACCAGAAGGTCTCCAACTTCCTGCTTTACCCACGGGGAAAATAAAATCACTCGTGCCAGTTTTCGTTACGGGACCATCAGCGTAGGAATTATCACCCGCATTAAAATGAAAAGTATTTTCTTGAAAAGCTAAGAGGCTACTGGAGTTGGTGAAAACAATGCCATCTTCAAAATTCATATCTGAAAAGATTCTGACATTGTTTCCTCCAGTAAGCGTTAACCCCGCTGGATTATTGATTTCCAAGCTAAAAACCTCCATTGTATCGTAGAGGTAGTAAGTCTGGTCTTCATTTCCAACAAAACGCAAAATACCATAGCCAGGATTAGAAACCTTGGCCTCATTCCAAAAATTACCTGTCAGATTAAAATCCCCTCGGTTAGAGAAAAAAGTGGATTTATTGACAAAATGTCCATTGACATATACCAATTGGTCATCCTTGATAGTCATAGTCCCTTCGTTGGTCATGACTATCTGACCAAAAATTGTATTAGTATTAAATGTTAGAAATAGTAGAGGCATGATAATAGTAAAAAGACGCTTTCTCATATTTCTTTTATCTACATAATCATACCAGAAATTGTCAGAACACTCTGAAATTTATTTTAAAATTCAGTTTGTAGAATTGTTTTAGTTTTTGTTGGTTTTGATCAAGTATGTTTGTTAGAGTATTCTTCATCTTATCAATGAAGAATACTCATAAGTCTGTTATTGCTTATGGTTCTTTGATTACAAAAATGATGTTGATGTAAGCACAATTGTCCGTAGGTACTTGATCTACATTGTAGGTCAGTAGCCCAGAAGCATCCAGATTTGTAATTGTAAGAACACTCGTATCGTAATCCGTAATGTAGTAATAAAGCTCATCCGCAGCGTAGGAAGGAATAGCAGTAGGTGCACCTGTACTTCTTACTGCTGGGCTGTTGTAGAGACTTTGGTACAGCGTATGAAGATTTATAGTCTGACCATTAGCTATGGCCGTAGCGGGAATTGAAATAGCAGGTGGATAAAATATTCTGGAGCTTTTAGCCGTATTCATTTCCACTACGTCACCGTCTGCTTCCACTCCAAGTAGGTATTGAGTACCCGTACTGGTGTTTTCGTAAGTACCTGTTCCGTAGTCAGAAAATCTAACCGAACCATTCTCTACGTCGAGTTTGGCATCAGGAGTGGTCGTACCGATACCAACATTACCTCCGTTATTAGAGATAATGACATCGTCCGTTCCCGCATCTGAGATGTACAAATCTCCTGTGTTGTTTATAATGTAGGAGTTGGATCCATCATGGTATAATTCAAAATCTTGGCTTTCTCCTAGTATCAAATCACCTCCACTACCTGTTCCTCCTGCTGTACCGTTGCCATCTTGATCTAGTACCCAATCTCCTCTTTCTCCAAAAATTCCGTAGTTGTTTGCAGTTGCACCCGCTGCGTCAATGTACAATCCATAGTTAGTACTAGGATCAGTATCATCTGTATCCACTCGAATCCCGAAGGTAGTCGTCCCGTCGTTAGCATCTACTTGAATTCCGTAAGCAGTAGTCATCAAGTTGGCACCACCTCTTCTATCAGTCAGGAAGTATCCTGCTCTTCCGGTGGTAATGTCACCGCCGTCATCAGAATCTATTCTTACTCGGTTATACGAACCGTAGGCATTGGTAATATCACCGTCTAGTCCATTTACTGTTCTCGTGTAATTGTAGGATCCGTAAGCGTTTGGTATAAGACCCGTATTAGCATTGTTGTAAGCTGAAAAATATCCTCCATATAAGGCACCAAGATCCGAACTTGCAGTACTCTGGTTGTAGGCGTATCCCCTTACTCCGAACATACTTCTAAAGGTATTTGTCCCCGAAATGTAACTTCTAAATTCACCACCTATCGCATCTGAGTCAGCTCCACTTGCAGTATTCTCAGTTTTGTTATTTAGTACTCTAAAATATGCGCCATAGGATGTTCGGTCTCCAGTCAGGGTAGGAGAGGTGATCGTTGGAATAGAATATAATTGATAAGTACTAGCATTAGTAGAGAAATCTTCTCTGATTCTAGTTGTGGTAGTTGTACCCGTACCTGCATTTGGGCCCACGTATAAGTGTTGAGTAATCTCCGTATCTCCATCAACTTCTAGCTCTTCGGCGGGAGCATTTGTTCCGATTCCTACTCGATCAGTTGATCCATCAATAACTAAAGTATTGGCATCAAAATTTAGGTCAAAATTATTTTGTGTAACATTTCTATTGCCAGTCAATGTACCATTAGTATTGTAAATATTATCGCCAGAGTTGGTGGCTAGTTCTGCTAGGGCATCTTCTACGTTAGTGGCCGTAAAATTATTACCTGCGTCCGTAATATTGACTTCGGATGCAGTTTGGTCATCTGTATTAGTAAATGTGGTGGGATTAACCCAGGTAGCGTCTCCACTACCATTGGATTGAAGAATGTAACCATTGTTAGCACCATTAGTCATAGTAAAATTAGTGGTAGTTGTTCTTCCCGTAACATCCAATTCACTATTCGGTGAATTATTTCCAATACCTACATCACCGTCAGGCTCTACAATAAAGTTACCTCCCGAGTAGGTGCCATTGGCCGCGCCAGAAGCATTGAGGAGTAATCCACCAGAAGACCAAATTTCATTATCAGAGATGTTGACTCCCCACTCGGGAGCACCTTCATCAGTTTTTCTACCAGCAATCCAGTATTTATCATCATCAGGATCAGTTCCTGTATAAGTCATTTCAATAAGGCTAAATCCATCATCACCGGTATCAATGTCCGCATTTTTTAAGACTTTCAATACCGAACTATGATCCTGACCTCCACCTCCAATATCTTGATCTTCGATAGTAAATACATCCACCTCACCAGTTGTACCATTTGGCATTAGGAAATCAATTACATTACTATTCATGGACACCGTACGATCAGCAGTTAGCGTACCATCAGCATTGTAAATATTATCTTCCACCATAGCAGGGCTTACTTCAATGACATCTCCGTCACTATCTACCGCAAGATATTGAGCCCGAGTTCCACTAGTTACTGTACCTGCTCCGTAGTCAGAAAATCTAACAGTACCACCATCCACGTCTAGTCTTGCGGCGGGGGTATTGGTACCAATACCAACCTCACCAGAACTTTCAAGATAGATACCATTACCTGTGACATTATCTAATTCTAATGCAATCGCGTCATTTGTACCTATCGTCCAATAACCATTATTAGAATCATCACTATGGTAAAATCTCAAGTCCCTGCCTGCATTTCTGTCCAATTGAAAAATTGGATTACTAAAGCTAGAACTCGAAAATCCATCAATCAAAAAATTACTTCCCGAGCCACTATCAAAAGTCAGATCATTCGTCCCCATTGTTACGGTTCTGTTTCCAGATAATGTTCCGTTGGTATTGTAAATGTTCTGGTCAGTAGCGGCAGCCAATTCTGCTAAAGCACCTTCCACATTAGTAGAGGAAAAGTTATTACCTGCATCTGTGATGTTGACCTCCGAGGCAGTTTGGTCATCAGTATTGATATTTGAGATAGCTACTTCCACTACATCACCATCGGCTTGTACACCGAGGATGTTAGCGGGAGCATTATCATTATTATTTCCCAAACCATAATCGTGCAGTCTGATGGTTCCATCAGTTTTGAAGGTAGCTGTTGCTCCTAGGTCAACAGCATTATTTTCGTTACCTATGGAGGCGATAGTGAGTCCTTCTCCTAAACCATCTGTGTCATTTTGATCTCGGTGAAAAATAGCAGAACCGTGAGCGTTACCACTATTTTGGAAGGCAATACCAATTTCGTTGGCATTGTCTGTTCTGCGGATAGTAATTGTCTCTGGGCTATCCTGATCGGTATCAATGTGAAGACCACCACTTGTACTACTGGCATTCACTTGTAATTTTGCAGAGCTAGGATTGTTAGTACCTACCCCCACATTATTGGCAGAGCCATCAATAACCAAAGTATTGGCATCAAAATTCAAGTCAAAATTATTTTGAGTAACAATTCTATTGTTAGTCAATGTCCCATTAATATTGTAAATATTATCACCAGCAATAGCCGCTAGTTCGGCCAGCGCACCTTCCACATTAGTAGCCGTAAAATTGTTACCTGCATCCGCAATATTGACTTCTGATGCGGTTTGGTCATCTGTATTGGTAAATGCGGTAGGATCTACCCAGGTAGCGTCTCCACTTCCATTGGACTGAAGAATATAACCGTTGCTTGCGCCATTGGTCATAGTAAAATTAGTAGTAGTTGTTCTTCCCGTGACATCCAACTCACTATTCGGCGAATTATTTCCAATACCCACATCACCGTCGGGCTCTACGATAAAGTTACCTCCCGAGTAGGTACCATTGGCTGCGCCAGAGGCATTGAGGAGTAATCCACCAGAAGACCAGATTTGGTTATCAGAGATATTGACTCCCCATTCGGGAGCACCTTCGTCAGTTTTTCTACCAGCAATCCAGTATTTATCATCATTAGGGTCTGCTCCTGTGTAGGTCATTTCGATTAGGCTAAATCCGTTATCACCGTTACTAATATCTCCACTTTTTAGAACCTTTAATACCGAACTATGATCCTGACCTCCACCCCCAGCATCTTGATCCTCAATGGTAAATACATCTACCTCACCAGAAGTACCATTTGGCATCAGAAAATCAATTACATTGTTATTCATGGACACTGTACGATCAGCGGTTAGCGTACCATCAGCGTTGTAAATATTATCTTCTACCGTAGCGGGGCTTACTTCAATGACATCCCCATCGTTATCTACCGCAAGATATTGAGTTCGTGCTCCACTTGTCACCGTACCTGCCCCGTAATCAGAAAATCTTACATTTCCACCCTCTACATCTAATTTAGCGTCAGGGCTAGTAGTACCGATCCCTACCTCATTAGCAGAACCATCAATGACCAAAGTGTTAGCATCGAAGTTGAGATCAAAGTTGCCTTGCGTAACAGCTCTATTACCCGTCAATGTACCATTGGCACTATAGATGTTGTCTTCTAAAGTAGCAGGACTTACCTCAATAATATCTCCATCACCATCTACAGCTAAGTATTGAGTTCGAGTTCCGCTGGTGATGAGACCCGCCCCATAATCGGAGAATCTTACGTTTCCGCCTTCTACGTCAAGTTTAGCATCGGGAGTAGTTGTTCCAATTCCAACTTCTTCGGCACTATT
>JBCCJE010000300.1:0-6563 GCA_039027925.1 Bacteroidota bacterium | reverse complement strand
ATCGTCAAAACCATAAACTGTTGATTTTCAGTTCCTTAAAATTTTAGACATACTCTTAGAATTTTGACAAAAGAACCCAAGTAAAAATGAGTAAAAAAAATAAATTACAAAAATTTGCAGATTTGCTAGACTTCCCGAATGTGTACGAAAATTTTGACCCACGGCATCCCGAATTAATTGGAGTGGACGGCGTGCCCGTTAAACTTAGAGGAAAATGGAAGGAATCGCATTTTAAAAATAACAATCCAATTACATTGGAGCTTGCGTGTGGCAAAGGTCACTACACCCTCGGACTTGCCCAACGATTTTCTCAGCATAATTTTATAGGAGTGGATATCAAGGGAGCAAGAATTTGGAAAGGCGCAACGCTCGCCTTGGAGGGCAATATCACCAACGCTGCGTTTTTGAGAACCCGAATCGAGCAAGTAGATTTATTTTTTGAAAAAGGAGAAGTAGATGAAATCTGGATTACTTTTCCCGATCCTTTTCTAAAAAAAGGCAAAGCCAACAGAAGATTAACGGCACCATCTTTCCTAAGGCGCTATCAACGAATTTTGAAAGATGGAGGCGTCATCCATCTAAAAACAGATTCTCCTGAGTTGTATGAATTTACCCTAGAGGTAATGGCAATCGAAAACGACTACGAAATGCTGTACCACGATGATGACATTTATGCTAAACCACTTCCCGTAGAAGCCTTAAATATCAAAACCGAATACGAAGGAAAGCATCTGGCCGATGGAAAAACGATCAAATACGTGAAGTTGAAGGTTTGAGCACACAAAATTCTTGATCCTCGATGGAAAAAATAGATTCGTCAAACGGTTCTCTCTATTTCCTGCTCTCTTCTTTTCTCTCAAAAATCCAGTCCTAAAGCAAAATGCCATCGGGGTTCTTGCACCACTCTTGTCTCGATTCCCCATCCATAATCCAATCTGATGAAGTATCCAAATAGCATACTCCTAACGCCAAAGCCGTACCCCGCTACGATGGGATCTCTAAAGTAATTGACCCGAATACTTACGGGAGCATTTTGGCTAGATATGGTAGTGGTGTTCAGAGGGTTTTCTTCCGCAAAAGGAGTCAAGCCTTGCCACGCTGTTCCTACGTCGAAAAAGCCAGTCGCCTGAAAATTTCTGAAAAACGAAGAACGGATATTTTTTGCAAGATACCTGATCAATGGTATCCTTAGCTCCGCATTGAAGAGGGCGTAAGAAGCACCATTTCGGATATTATTTCTAAATCCTCTAATGTTGGTAGCTAGGGTTTGGTAAGCAAAGTTATCGGATTGAGGATATGGTATTTCGTCATTGAAAGAAGGAAATAACCAACCATCTACCCCTCCCATTGTGTAAAGAATATTTTCGGAGCCAAAGGAAGTACTCGCCGCAAATCGCAATGCTAAGATGGATTTTTTATCCAACCGCTGGTAGTGTCGGGCATCTACTCCGAGTACTGTCATAAACCCTTCCGCAAAATCTACTTTAAAATCATCAATGAGTTCTACGTCAAATCTTTTTAGCACCTCGGCAAAAACTTTGTAGCGCGTTCCATTTTTAAGATTGATACCTACATCCAAAGTATTATCAAAAACGTACTCCAATCGGATACCAAATCTTTGCTCTGGATCAACGGGGGTGCTCAACGTTTGGGCATCCGTAGATAGCTGAATCGAATTGTCCAATCGCAACGTAGCGGATGCTCTCAAACTTCTAAAAATATCCAAGGGATAGCGCATCTCGTAGTACCCAATGAAGGTCGTCTCTCGCAATTTTCGATTTGGTAAAAAAGAAAGGGTCTCCTGTGAAAATCGGGATGATCTTCGGTAGGCCGCAAATCGTTTGTCGAATCTTCCTTTTTTATTATCAAAAAGTAAAAAGAACTCCGTCCCGTTGAAGGTAGTTGGCAGGCGCACTCCGCCCTCCACGATGTAGTCTTCGAAGAGGTCTTTAAAATTAGCTTTCAACAAAATGCCCGGAGGCGGAAAAGCAAATTCCTGCCGATTGCCAGCGTAGGTATCGAGTCCTCCAAAAAGTAAACTATTATCCAAAGTGGTAGTGATGTAGTCCGTTCTGAATTTCAAGCGGTAGGGGATGATTCTAGCTGGACGAAATTTGACGACGTTGCTACTTTTATCTTCCTTGACTACGGGTACAGTAATTTCGGATGCGGCTGGACGCTGTAGTTTTATATCCCCTTTATCTTCTTCTACAACTATGACCTCGGAGGGAATTTCCTCATCGTCAAATTCGCTCTGAAACATATAATTGTCAATATCAATTTTGGTGGTATCCTTTTTTTCTTCGGGTACATCAGCCACGTTAATGGGCGTTTCGTTGACTTCCTCTAAAATTTGGATACCCGAAGTATTTTCACTTTCTGTTTTGTCTTCCGTTTCTTCCATGGTGCTTTCGTACCGCTTCACTTTTTGTCGGTGAAAGCGAGTAGTCCGTGGCTCCACCACTTCTTTCGGATTCATTTCTCGAACAAAAATTTTATAGGTATCATCCACAAAAATAGATTCTACCAATTTGCCCACCCGTGGTGCAGAATCTTGTTCTCCTATATTTCTGTTGTAGTTGGTATTGTTGCGGGTAAGTGCTCTAGTCTTGATTATGGGATGCAGTTGCGTGGAATCAATCATGGTGGTATCCAGATTATCCAAAGTAGAATCTTGGTGTAAAATTATTTTAGAACCATCGTTGAGGAAGTACCACTTTTCGTAATAAGCGATGTAATCTTCTAAATATCCAGACTGCCGATTGTAAATTCCATTCTGATCGCTCAGGTACGAAAACCATGTAGTATCCACCGCTATGGGGTGCCATTCATTTGCCAAGGGGGTATTCGTCACCCTGACGAGTTCTTTTGAATTTTTACCTCTTTCCAAACTATAAAAGAAAAGGTCAAAAGTGTTGATGGGTAAAATAGAATCCAACTTCGCTCTTTCTAGCGTAACTCCTTGCCTGTTGGAAGAAAATAGGATTCCCTTTTGTCCGTGAACATTGACGTAGGTGGCGCCCAGATCATCCCAAAAATCATTAGTGATTCTTTGGGTCTGGCGTGTAGGAATGATGTAAATGAATACGTCAGAGTGACCATTCACTTGCCCAGTCAAGACTAGCTTACTTGGATTGATATAATCCATACTGTAAATTCTGTCGTACTGCGGGTCTAAAAAATCAACTGCTTTCTTTTTTGTATTCACGTCGTACAAAACTGTTTTGATCACATCTCTGCGCTCGATAATCATTCCCAACTCTTGATTGTTCGGATTCCAAGAGAGCAATGGATAATTATAATCGGTAGCTTGGAAGGCATTTCTGAATCCTCCCTTTTGGATCATTTTTCTTTTTCCCGTTTTAACATCTTGAATGAATACTTTGTATTTTCCTATTTCATTTTGTACGTACGCAATATTTTTTCCATCGGGGCTAATTTTTACCTGCGTAATGGGAAGCCTTCTTTTATTTTTTATTTTGAGGTGTTCGCCTTCTATTTCCGCCAGTCCCTTAGCTTCTAGATTGTAGCGTTGTTCAAAATATACCATCCAACTTTCCAGGGTTCGATTATACGAACTTCCTAGCACGTACAAAAATCCACTCTCCACACTTCGATTAATTCTGGTAAGGTATAACAAATTACTTACGGTGCTCTTTCCGTAGTTTTGACCAATGTAATACCACAGCGCGTGACCTGCTAGCTTGGGGTATTTATTTGCGATGTCTTCAAAATCCTCAAAGTCTTCGTTCATTATCACATCTCTTAATCTATCGTCCATCTCTGTACTCCACTCGTTGCCCACGTACGCAATCAATCCATCTTTGAACCAATCTGGCAAATTCATCATCACGGCATTCTGAACAATTTCTTGAAGATTGGCGCCGAAGAGCATCGCATTCAGATATACCGAAGCGATTCCTTCTCTGACTTGTCTGCGCAAGTCGTTATGATTTCCGTTGAAATACACAAAAATTTTGTTCCCTACTATTTTAGTTTGTCCTCCCGTATTCATAAAGGCTTCCTCGCTACCAATGTTGCTCTGCTTCAAATCCGTCAAATCGGTATAGACAATAATTTCGATTTTGTCATTCATACGATGTTCCAGTATGTTTTGAATAGCATCGTAATCCTGCTCGGCCATGAGCACTACCGACTGACCAATATTTCTACCTTTTCCGTACCAGTAAGTGATGAAGTTGTAGCTCTCGTACATGAGCCACTCATCAAAATCATCGTGGTACTGGATTCGGTTTTTCCCAAATTGAACTTGGTTGGTTTGAGCGTAAACAGAGGTAAGGAAAAGCGTAAAAAAGAAGAGTAACAAATAATTTTTCTGTCGCATAGTTCAGAATTGTGTGGTGAACAATTAGGAATTTTTAATATACTTTGAACGACGAGAATGAAAGGAGGAAAGCATGGCAAATTCAGTAAAAACTTTACGCATCAATCATTTTTTCATTTCATAGAAGTATCATTTTTCAAAGTGCAGTTTTTTTTATATAAAATCAATTTCTCCACCAAAACATCCCCTTAAATTTAAAGTTTGACGAATCCGCTTAAAATGATTTTATTTGCAGCCTTGAATACAAAATTTTAAGACCATTATTTAAAACGGAGATTTTATGAGTCTTGTTGCTAAATTCACCTTTAATCCCTTTCAGGAAAATACCTACATTTTGCACGACGAAACTAAGGAATGTATCATCATTGATCCTGGTTGTTTTACCCAAAATGAAAAAGAACAACTGGTTGATTTTATTGAAAAAAATGAACTCCGCCCCGTTCGATTAATCAATACCCACTGTCATCTGGATCACATTTTTGGAAATCGGTTCGTCGCCGAAAAATACAATTTAGAACTAGAAATTCATCAGGGCGAAATTCCCGTTTTGGAAGCTGCCCCGATGGTGAGCAGTAGCTACGGAATTCCATTTCCTGAACCTTCTCCCGCTGCTACCAAATTTTTAGAAGAAGGCGACTCAGTACAGTTTGGAAATACATTGTTAAAAGTTATTTTCACCCCCGGACATTCTCCCGCTAGTATTTCATTTTTTTGTGAAAAAGACCGTTACCTGATTGCTGGTGATGTTTTATTTCAGGGCAGTATCGGCAGAACGGATTTACCGGGAGGAGATTTTCAAACGCTCATTGATGTAATAAAAAATAAATTGTTACCACTAGGTGATGAGGTGAAAGTGTATGCGGGTCATATGGGAGAGACTACTATTGGAGCAGAAAAAATGACTAACCCGTTTTTGCAGTAAGAGTAGGTCAACGAGTTGTAGTGTTACTTTTTATCAGTAGGCAACAATCGAAATGACAACCGATGATACTTAGTGACTCCGTGCACTTGAATGGCCTGACGGTGTGCTTTGGTAGGATAGCCTTTGTTGGATTTCCAGTTGTAATGAGGAAACTGATTTGCTAACTTTTCCATCAGTTCATCTCGGTGTGTTTTAGCTAGGATGGATGCAGCGGCAATCGAGCGGTACTTGCCGTCTCCTTTGATGATACATTGGTGAGCAATATTTGGATAAGGGTTAAATTTGTTTCCATCAATCAAAAGCAAAGAGGGAGTGACTTTCAGATGATCCACAGCGCGGTGCATGGCCAGAAAAGCAGCATTCAAAATATTGATCTGATCAATTTTCTGCCGATCTACCCGCGCAACTGACCAAGCGATAGCTTGTTGTTCGATAATCGGTCGGAGTAGTTTGCGCTGAAATGCCGATAATTTTTTGGAGTCGTTCAGCAGAGGATGTTGAAACTGGTGCGGTAGAATGACGGCAGCAGCAAATACTGGTCCCGCCAGACAACCTCGCCCCGCCTCATCACACCCAGCTTCTATTTCGTTTGGATCAAAAAATGGTTTAAGCATGCCCAAAAATAAAATGACCTGATGAAAAAATCACATCAGGTCATTTTTATTTTTAAAAAGAAATATTTGGGAATAAGATGATATTTAATCAACAGTGATGTGTCCCCAATTTTCTCCTTTCTCAATGCGTCGTAGTTGCGTTTCGGTAATTCCAAAACTCCTTGCTAATACTCTTTTCTTAGTCTTGCCTTCTTTGAGCCGCTGCTTCAGTAGTCTTACTTTTGTTTCGGTCATTTTAGAATGAGAAGGCATTTTTCTGTTTTTGTGTAAATAGACACCTTGGTCAATTTGGTGCTGTGTCATATCTTCTCTAGTACCAAATTTTAGGTTCTCGTAATGATTGTTCAGCTTGTTGGCATCTTTGTGAATAACAAAGGTGTGCTTTTCGCTAGGCTTCTCCAAGAACGCATCGGCAACTAACTTGTGAACATAAAACCCCTGTCGGACTTCATCTTGTAGTTTTAAATTCAACTGCATAAAACCTTGCTTCATCAATGATCCTTTGAGTAACTTTTCGGCTCCTGTGAATTTGTTTACGCTTTTTAGGCGACCATAGTCGGAGAAAAAATAATCGCATTTTTTGGTCGGCGCTTTGGCTGGTACTTTGGCCCATCGCTCGTTCCAATGACTTTTAACTTTTTTTACTTTCATAATGATTTAGAATTAGAATGATGCACAACGT
>JBCCJE010000299.1:0-6573 GCA_039027925.1 Bacteroidota bacterium | reverse complement strand
GATCATAAATATCCGTCCAAAAAAGAGGAGTACCTCTTGGTCGCTCAACCAAAATGGTTGACCATTTGGTTCTGAAATGAGATTAGGGTGGATTACTTTTTGCATACTGTCCACCAACATTTTTTGAACCTGATCATAAACATATAGGCTTTGATTACGACCATAATAGATGGGACTTGCTAAACCTGAAAAAACTGACTTTTGATTTCTGGAGGCACTCACACGGCGAAATGAAAACTCGAATGTATCTAGACTAGTCCCATCCTTGGCGTAAAGCATCCAATGTGGTATCGGTTGTCCATTTTGGAAAATGCTGACACGTCTCCAAAATGTCGAATCGTTCATCCAAGTCACATTAGTAGAACCAGATTTAGGTAAGTTTTCTGTAACCAACTCCAAGGAAGGTATATTGAAAACTGTTCCTCCTTCACCCATAGCTAGGGATAATAGGTCAGCCTTACCATTGAGTTCCAAATCCGCACGACTTCCACCGAAGTCGCTCAGATGGGTGACAAAGGTTGATGTATTTTCACTTAAATCTACTCGGTACAAATCAGAGCCATGACTTTGAGATTGTGACAACGGTTTTCTTTCCCAAGTGGTAAGGTAGAGTGCATTGTCATCTAGAGGATCAAAAGCTATCACATGAATTTCATCACTTTGTGCTGTTGGTGGAAGGATAGGAAGTCCGCTAGGAGTGGACCTTAGCCCCTGACAGGAATCTATAGTAAAAGACTCCATTGGAATATTCCATGACGGATTAATTGATGGATTGGCTAGGTTCTTCTTCTTACAAGTACAAAGAAAAATAGATAAAAATACAAAACATACGTAGAGTAGTAAACTGTCTTTTTTCATGATTTAGCGGTTTGTTACGGAATGGAAAGACCTGATAAGAATATATATAAATTTATAAAAATTAAGAATTCAAAAAGATTAATCAAAGACAATTCATTGCTATGAATTGGTATGGTGAAGACAGTTGTACCAAAAAAATAGAAGGCTCGAGTCAGTGTAAAAACCTTATCCTGACAAAAAGAAAAAAGCCATTCAAACTAACTTGAATGGCTTTTCATAACAATATTTTTACGAAAATTAATTAACTTCGCTCGCAATCTTATTTTTGCTCCTCCCCCTTTCCAGCCAAAGATTAAAGTTTATCCTTTTTTTTTACTAAACTTGTGTTCTCCTTTCATTCACTACTATTCTTTCCAACCAACCGATTATTAGTTATTAGAAATCACCAAATTTATTTTAATAATTAACAATCAAAAATATGTACACATTCAGACTGACCATAGTGTTGGTATTTATGTTAGCCTTCATAGATACGCACGCCACCGACCCTCCATTCAAAACTGTTACCCTTTGTTCGGGTAAGACTTTTACGTGGGAAGAATACCTCGCCTACAAAGCGAAAATGTCCAAAGACTGGGACGAAGAAATTGAGTTCGTCGGCTACGAAGTAGCTGCCCTCAATAATTCCGCCGGAGCGTGGAGTACCGTCATCAACTTACCGCTCATCTCCGCAGCGGGTGCCAACCTACCCGACGGAAAAGTAATGTTGTGGTCGGCTAGGGATAAATTTTCTTTTGGCGGTAATCAAGGAAAAACGTGGACTGCCATTTTTGATCCAGCCACGAATACTGCTACTGAAGCCCTCATCGAAAATACGAGCCACGATATGTTTTGCCCCGGCGTCAATACTTTGCCCGACGGTAGGGTAATGGTGACGGGTGGTTCTAGTTCGAACAAGACCAGTATTTATAATCCTACTACGAATGCTTGGAGCGCCGCCGAAACCATGAATATTGCTCGTGGATACCATTCTAACGTCACCCTACCGAGTGGGGCAACATTTACCATTGGTGGATCGTGGAGCGGAGGTACGGGAGGAAAAAACGGAGAAATCTGGACGAGCAAATCTGGCTGGTATCAGCCACAGGGCATCCCCGTTGATGTTATTACCGACGGTACAGTTTCCAACCAAAATCCTAAGTTGGACGATTATTTCCCTTGGCTGTGGGTAGCCCCCAATGGAAAATTATTTCACGCTGGCCCCAGCCAAACGATGCACTGGATTGACCACGAAGGGGTGGGCAATTACACCTCGGCGGGAGAGAGAGATAATGATCCTTACTCCGCTAGCGGGACAACGGTAATGTACGATGTAGGAAAAATTCTCAAAGTGGGCGGCGCACCTACATCTGGTCAGGGCGGAGATGCCAATGGCAAAACCTACACCATTGATATCAATGATAACACCCCCGTAGTTACTCCACACGAGGATTTGGAATTTTCCCGAAATGTTCACAATAGCGTGGTTCTACCATCTGGGGAGGTTTTAGTAATTGGTGGTATTCCTTTAGGAAATTTTTTCTCGGATACCAACTCTCGGCTCAATGCGGAACTTTGGAATCCTTCCACGGGGCAGTGGACAACGATGGCAGCCATGACCGTTCCGAGAAATTATCACAGCATTGCCCTCCTGCTAGCCGATGGCAGAGTACTGACCTCGGGGGGAGGACTCTGCGGCAGTTGTCCAGAGAATCATCCCGATGCTCAGATTTTTTCTCCACCCTATTTGTTCAATGCCAATGGGACACTCGCCAATCGTCCAGTCATTAACAATACTCCTACGAGTGCTGATTACAATACCACAATCCAAGTAAAAACCAACGCTACCATCGGTACTTTTGCCTTGGTAAGAAATTCGGGAGCTACCCACAGCACCAATAATGACCAACGCAGGATACCACTTACCTTCACCAATCAAGGTAATAATAACTACCAACTGGACATCCCTGATAGAAATATCCTTCCGCCCGGAAGTTATATGTTATTTGCCATGAAAAATAACGGTGTACCGAGTGTTGCTAAGTTTATCACCATCGGTGAGGATGTCCACGCTACTACCACTATCGCTGATCCCAACCTTGGCGGTACAGGATTAACCGGGACATATTTTAATAACAAAAATCTTACGGATCAGGTACTCGAGCAATTAGATGCCAACATAAACTTTAACTGGGGGACAGGAGCACCCGTCAGCGGCGTGGGTGCGAATGACTTCTCCGTCCGCTGGGAAGGTGGTATCGAAGTACCACGAAGTGGTGGTTATACTTTTTATACCAATTCGGACGACGGCGTTAGGCTCTGGGTGGATGATAAGTTGATAGTGGACAACTGGACTAACCACGCTCCTACCGAAGATATTGGTACTATAGTTTTAGAACCCAGCATTCGCTATACCATTAAGCTGGAGTACTTTGAAAATACGGGTGGTGCGGTAGCCCAACTACGATGGTCTGGGCCGGGCATCAATAAAAAAATAATCCCAACCAACTATCTTTTTCCTCCCGATCCCTGTACGGGTAATAACTTTAATATTGTTTGTGAAAAAAATATCAACAATGGTGGCTGGGTTCAAGATGGCGATTGTATCGTACGCGTTTGCCCGGGAGATATTGTACAATTAAGCGTCAACCCCAATGGATTCCCTACTTCGTGGACGGGTCCAAATGGAGTAAGTGGCAACGGTAACGATCTCCTCGTATCTAACAATGTAAATGCAAATTTTTACGGAGACTACGTAGCTACGATTAATGTGAACGGCTGCACTCAATCGGAAACCATCACCTTACAGCAGCGAAATAATTGTAACCCTTGTACTTCCGCCGGTGGAGATAGCGACGGCGACGGTATTTGTGATGATGATGACTGCGCCCCCAACGATGCCTTCTACCCTGCCCTACCCAATGATCCTTGTGACGATGGTAATAGCAATACTACGGGCGATCAGGTGACAGCCGATGGTTGTGATTGTGAAGGAACGCCTGTCAGTAGTGGCTGCAACGTGGTGGCGAGTTCGGATGGCTGTACCATCACCATAAGTGGGATTAATAATGACATCAACAATATTAAAGTATTCAACCCCAACTTCAATGGGGTGGCTTGGGCCTGCAATCCCTGGCAAGGCAATCCCTGCGGTACGACGGAGACGATTAGCAATTTGCCGAACGGAACTTACCCCGTCAGTATTTTTACTCAGTCCAACGGTGCCATCGTTTGTAATTTTGTGGAACAGGTAGTTGTCAATTGTGGAAACACCAACCCGTGTGCTAGCGCAGGTGGCGATACCGATAATGATGGAGTTTGTAACGATGACGACTGCGCACCCAACAACGCTAACTTCCCCGCTACGCCCGGCTCTCCCTGCAACGATGGTAACCCCGATACCGACAATGACGAAGTGACCGCTGACGGCTGCGGTTGCGCAGGTACACCTCCGAATAATGGTGGCGGCGGCGGCACTAGCGGTGGCTGTGATGTGGTCGCTACTACTGATGGTTGTAACATTACAATTACGGGCATCAACGACGCAGTGAGCAATATCAAACTTTTTAATCCCAACTTTGCGGGCACTGCTTGGTCGTGCAATCCTTGGCAAGGTAGTTCTTGCTCCGAAACCGAAGTGATCACAGGATTATCAGATGGCGTTTATCCATTACGCGTATTGACAAATGACTCCAACGGAGCAGCCATCTGCGACCTGTCCATCAATATCACTATCTCTTGTAGTGGCGGCGGCGGTGGTGTCGGAGATCCGTGCGCTGGTGCTGGTGGTGATGCCGACGGAGATGGTATCTGCGGAGATGATGATAATTGTCCGGATGATTTCAATCCGGGGCAGGCGGATAGCGACGGAGACGGCATTGGCAATGTTTGCGATACAACCGCCCCTCCGGGAGGCTGTAGCAATATCACCAACCTCGCGCTCAACCAACCGACAGCACAATCTTCAACAATCACGGCGGCTGGTATCACGGGTAGTTCTTCCAAAGCAGTTGATGGCAATACCAACGGTGCATTTTTTACCAGTCCAAGTACTTCCTCGGTCTCAGCTACCACGAACGAATCGCAGGCTTGGTGGGAAGTTGATTTGGGAGATATTTACGATATCGAGCAGATCAAAATTTACAATCGGACTGATGGTAGTGACAAAACCAAATCCTGCTATATCTTAGTTTCTAGTACTCCATTTTCTGGAAATAATTTGGCGGCTGCGAGAAACCAAGCCAATGCCGAAGCCTACGAACCAAATGCACCTAATGCTCCGAGTACTTATAATTTTAATACCGAAGGTCGCTATATTCGTATCCAACACGATGTACAAGGCTACTTAGTTTTGGCAGAGGTAGAAGTCATGGGATGCATTCCGTCTTCTAATTTTGCAGTTCCTAATCTTTTGAATTTTAGGGTGGAAAAAAATGGTATCCAATCGGAGATAGAGTGGCTGATGCTCGATGACGTTTTAGTGGATTTCTACGAGGTAGAAAGATCACTGGACGGTATTCACTTTGAGTTATTAGGGGAAATATCCGCCTACCAGACAAGTGTACCGAGACATTACCAACTTACGGATTCCAACCCCGAGTACGGCGAGAATTTTTATCGGTTAAAATTGATTTACAATGATGGATCATTCAACTACTCCTCCATCAGGAGATTGGAGTTTGATATTGATTTCGAAAAAGTAGTGGTCTTTCCTAATCCAACTAACCATTTAATCAATGTCACCTTGGTTGATTTTAGTGGCAAAGAAGGCACGGTAGAAATTTACAACGCACTCGGCCAGCGACAATTGATCAGATCATACGTATCTATTCCTTCCGTACCCGTCCAGGTCAATGTTGACAAGTACGTCCCGGGGATTTATACTATTTCGATTAAGGTAGAAAACTACCGACGAATTGTAAGACAATTTGTAGTTACAGATAGATAAGGAATGGTTCATTCCTAACTTTTGTAACCGTACTGTTTTTGAGGAGGAACTTTGGATGCTTTATCCAAAGTTCCTTTTTTTGTTTCAAGCAACTCGTAAAATGCCCCCTAAATAGTTATTTGTTCAGCTTTAGTTTTTTCACCAAATACATTTCAGAGACACAAAAAATGGCTACTCGTATGGAATGGTGTAGCCTCCTTTGACAGGTTGACTTTCTGGAACGTGAATTGAAGTAGAGGAAATGTATCTACGGAAATTTTAATCTTACACTTGTTTTCAAAAAATATATAATGTTAAGAGGATTTTTTATTTTAGTTTATCTACTGATCAGCAATCCTTCTTTTACACAAAACATTGATAATCAGACGGATAGCTTAATCTGGAGGATTAAAAATGAAAGTTCAGACAGTATCAAAGCTGAACTTTATGATAAAATATTCAACCTCAATTATTACAATCATCCCAACGAGGCGATTGAATTCGCCCAGAAAGAATTGATAGCTAGCCAAAAGATCAACGATCCCAAGTTGATAGAAGCCAGCTATCTCAACCTCAGCGTAGGGCACTACTTCAAGGGATCACCTGCGGATACGATTCTTTTTTATATCCAACAATTAGAAGAGCACGTTGAAAGTCAAGAGGACAAGAGTGGTAGAATGCAGGTGTTTTGGATGTACGCCATGTATTACGGCAACTTAAAGCAGCACGATAAAGAGATTGAATTTTTTGTAAAAGCATTAGAAGTTCTTCGACAATCGGAGCATACTCCCGATGCTGAAACAGGTCTG
>JBCCJE010000298.1:0-6583 GCA_039027925.1 Bacteroidota bacterium | reverse complement strand
GTAACACGGCGGAATTAGTACAAACGATCACGGTGGTAGATACCCAAGCCCCAGTTTTGGCCAACGTTCCAACGGACGTCGTAGCGAGTTGTGATCCATCGAGCATTCCAGCGATACCCACCAACGTGACAGCAACGGACAATTGCGATTCGGATGTAGAAGTATTGTTTAGCGAAACGACGACGGCGGGAAGCTGCCCCGATAGTTACGTGATCGAAAGAACGTGGACGGCTACCGACAACTGTGGTAATACCGTAAGTGCCACGCAACAAATTAGTGTGGGTGACAATAACGCACCTACCATTAATACTAACTTGGCTGATGTCACTATTGAGTGTGATGAGGCAGTTCCAGCCATACCACAGGTAGGGGTAGATATTATGATTACGGATGACTGTGATGATGATTTAACCGTAAATTACTCTGAAGAAATTGTTTCGGGAAGTTGTGCAGGTTCTTACATATTAACTCGTAAGTGGATTGTTACAGATAATTGTGGTAACGAAAGTTCGGTTTTACAACAACTTACCGTAGGCGATAACACGCCTCCCGTTTTGGATGATATGCCTGATGATATTTCTATAGATTGTAATGGAGATGGAATTTTACCTGATCCTCCAATAATCAATGCGACGGATAATTGTGATAGTAATGTTACAGTTACCTATGAGGAAAATAGTTTCCCCGGAGAGTGTGTGGGTACGCTGATTGTGATCAGAACATGGACGGCAACCGATGCTTGTGGAAATTCAACTTCTGGATCATACACCATTGAGGTAGGCGATTTTGAAGCCCCAATGTTGATTGGAATTCCAAATGATATTACAATTGACCTGAGTACTGGGCAGACGGTACCACCACCTCCTAACAATATATTTGCAACGGACAATTGTGACTTTGGAGTAAATATCGAGTTCTCTGAATTCCAAGTGCAAGATCCTTGTGGATACACTATTTACCGACAATGGGAGGCAATGGATGATTGCGGAAACTTTACACAGGCAAATCAGGTCATCACAGTTTCCGAAAATCTAAGTTTAGAAATCATCCCACAAGGCGCATTCATTTGTGAGGGTGGTTCATTAGAGTTTGCCGTAGAACCTGTAGATCCGAGCTACACCTACTTCTGGACAGCCTCTAGTGGAATGTTTGATAATCCAACATTGGCCATTCCAACTTATACGGCCACCCAGTCGGGTAATATTGATATTGGTGTGACGATCAATTTAGGTAACGGTTGTTTCCTACAAACTACCTTGACCATTGATCCCGGATTGAATATCAACGGAGGAGTGGGTAATAATGGTCCAATATGCTCGGGCGGCGATTTACAATTGACGGCCAACGGAGGTCAATCCTATGTTTGGTTAGATCCCAACGGAAATGTCATCTCCACGGAGCAGAATCCAATCATCACCAACGTTACGGCTGCCAATGCTGGGACTTACACCGTTCAGGTGACGACGCCGACTTGCTACGATGAATTGACTACGGTCGTAGAGATCACCGAAGGATTTGATACCAACATTGACGTTACTCCCGAAACTTGTACGGCGTTGGGTGTCATTGATATTACGATGAATAGCGGAGTAAGTCCATTCACTTTCGAGTGGTCGCCAACGGTTACGGATGCTTCGAATGTCGAAGCGGGCGTTTACCAAGTGACGATAACCGATGCCACAGGATGCGAAACAATAATTGAAAATATAGAAGTACTAGATGATTGTGTAGTTTGTGAAACACCAATCATTGCGAATACAAACATCGTAGATGCAAGTTGCGAGCAGCCTACTGGTGCTATCTCCATTTCGATGACCAATACCTCTCAGTCCTACGTATTTGATTGGAATACGCTTACTGGCAATTCCAATGCTCAGGTAAACATTCCAGCGGGCACTTATCCAGTAACCATATCTGTACAAGGGCAACCTGATTGTAAAATAGATACTTCATTTACCATCATCAATACACACGTTCCGGAGATAACGATTATGAGTACGACCCCTGCAACTTGTCAAGCACCAGATGGAACAGCTACCCTAAGCCCTGATTCTTTGACTTATGTTTGGAGCGACGGCGGCGGCGGCGCGGTGAGAAATAGTTTAACTGCGGGTGACTATACCGTGACTGCTACTAATGTGGTTACTGGTTGTTCAAAGATTGTTGAGCTGACCATTGATGCTACCAATAACTTGACGGTTGATGCTGATCTTTCGACTACGGAATGTGTAGATACTTCGGGCGTTATCAGTTTGACCGTCAACGGAGGCAGCGGTGAATATACTTATCAATGGTCAAATGATAGCACTACGCAAATAATAACTGGATTGTCCGTAGGCGACTACGAAGTGACGGTCGCAGATTTCGTTACGGGATGTACGGCAACAACGCTGGTTATACTTGATAGTATTCCGTGTGAACCGTGCGTGACACCCGTGGTGGCTATTGCACAAGTTACCGACGCAGTTTGTGGAGAAGCGGTAGGGTCTATAACAATAGAAATGCAAGGAGGAAATACTGACTATAATTTCATTTGGGAAAATACTCCTAACAATACAAATACAATTAGTGACTTGGCTGCGGGCATCTATAATGTGACGATCTCAGAGGTGGGGGATAGTACTTGTTTCCTCGAAACTTCATACATCGTTGGTGCACCAACTACTGATGTACAGTTAGTATCTATCGTTCCAGATAGTTGTGGAGTGGGAGTTGGAAGTATATTGTTATCGCCCGCTACGATTGACTATACCTGGTCAAATGGAGATACGACTGCATTCGTTGATAGTTTGACGGCAGGAAATTATAGCGTGACCGCAACGGATGCCAATGGATGCGAATACATCCTAACGGATATGCTTGTAGAAAATTATTGCTGTCAAATTCCGGGAGTAGTGACCACACTTAACAATGAAGTTTGTGGCAATGCCAATGGTGCTATCGAGGTAGGATTTACTGGAAATGCTGATAATCCGATTTACACTTGGACGCCAAATGTAAGTGATACTTCCGTAGCCGAAAATCTCACGGCGGGAACGTACCAATTACAAATTCAATTCGGAGCTTCCGCAAGTTGCGTATTTGACACCACCTTTATTATTGGAGATGACGTCTCTATGCCTACTGCCAATATCGTTAGTAATCAGCCAGCATCTTGTAGTGGTGCTGACGGACAAGTTATTTTCCAACCTACTAATTTAAATTACGATTGGGGGAATGGCGTCACGGGATCAACCAACAGTAATCTATCTGCTGGAATTTATACCGTTACCATTTCGGATGACCAAGGATGCTCAACTACTGTAACTGTTGAAGTGGAAAGTATCAATCCGCTTGACGTTATTGCCGATGTCAGTCAGGCAGGATGCGACGGTGGCACTACGGGATCAGCTAATATTGTGGTAAACAATGGAAGTGGTAATTATAGCTTTGTTTGGGCAGATGGAAATACACAGGGAACTCGAACAGATCTAACCGTGGGCGATCATTCGGTTACAGTTACCGACTTGAATACGGGATGTCAAGATAGTACTGCGTTCAGTATCATTGCGGTAACTCCGGGCGAGGCTACGATCATGATTCAAGATACTATTGTTTCTACCACTTGCGAAGGTGGTGCGGACGCAGGTATTAATTTCTTCGTGAACTATTCACCATTTTTCCATCATCCCGCTACGATGTTGATCTTGGATCAAAATGGAAATCAATTCAATAATGATGAACTGCCAGCGGGCGATTACTGCTTGACGATTGAAGATGCTAATGGATGCACGATCACCTCTAGATGTTTTGAAGTGATCGAACCAGATCCGATTATTATCACCAGAAATGTAATTCCAGTTACTTGTGATGAGTTAGGATCTATCTCGATTACCAACGTAACGGGAGGCACGCCAGATTATACTTTTGATTGGGAGCACATCCCCGGTACGGACGATCCTCAGAATATTACTGATCTTTCCATCGGAAGTTACGCTGTGACTGTAACTGATAGTCAGGGCTGTATGGCTGATCTCGAAATTAATATCGTGGAAGATTGCAATTGCGAAAATCCAGAAATCGCATTGATCGAAGTGGAGGAAGAAAATTGTAGTATGGCCAACGGTGCCATCACGATCACGATGCAGGGAGACCTGAGCAATTATACTTTCGCATGGTCACCATCACTTGGCAACACGAATGCGTTGACCAACTTGACAGGAGGTGATTACACGGTGACCATCACGGACATCAATAACTCCTCCTGCTTTATTGTCAACACGACTACGGTGCAAGCCATAGATGGGTTGGTGGTAGATTTAACCACCTCACCCGCTACGTGCAGTCAGAATAATGGGCAGGCTACCTTGATGCCCGATACCTACACTTACGCGTGGGATGATGGCTTCTTTGGAAATACTCGAACCGACTTAATCCCCGGAACGCACCTCGTGACCGTTACTGATAATGCTTCGTGCGCCACGGAATACGAGGTAGTCATTGATGATGAAAACACCAACTGTACGACCATAGATACCTTGTATTTCACAACCTTAGTCAACGAACCTTTGGATAGTATTTGTGTGGATTTATCAGAATTGCCGGGGACGTTAGGGGCTACGCTGCCGTGTAACGATCCTACCAACGGGACTCTAGTGATTAATTCCTTAGATACCTGTTTGACTTATATTCCAAATAATGACTTTATCGGGATTGATACTGCTTGCGTTGCGACTTGCAACACCGACGGCATCTGTGATACCACTATTTTAATTATCAATGTAATTCCAGATTGCCAAGATTTCGTTAGTACGGATTCAATCATTTTAAATGTAGATAATTGTGATAGCCTGTACGCCGTTTGTGTAGAAATTCCTTTCGCTGATATTTCAACTTACGAAATTACCGATAACGGAATGGCTTACAATGCTACCCTAGATAGTTGTGGAAATAATACGCAACTACAATTAGGCGTAGGCAATCATCAACTAATCTTCACGGAAACCGCCACGGGATGTACCGACACTACAATAGTGATTGTCAATTGTCCTACCGTAGTTGACCCGTGCCCAGTTGACTTAATTGCGCAGGATTCCATTATCCTCTTTACGGACTGCGAAAGTACGGGAGAGTTATGCGTAGAAATTTCACTTAACGAAATTTTGGATTACGAAATTCTAGTCAACGGTCAGGCGTACAACGATCTATTCGCAGGATGTAATTTTGATAGTGTGGTGTCTTACCACTTATTTGTACTGCCCGGTAAAGGTAACTTTGGGCCGTATCAGTTAGATTCTTGGATGTTTAACGGACAATCCTACTCTGCACCATTTGCGACCATCAACGAATTGGTGGATTCTATGAATGTATGGGATACGAGTAGCACTTGGAAATTTGATGACGAAATGCTAATTATTTACGGAGGCACAGTTTCCAACAATACATTTGGAAATATGTTGATCAGTCAGGTAAGCACGGGAGCTTCCGCTACGATAGAGGTAAATACCAACCTAGAGCCGACGGCTTCACAGATTAATTTACCCATTGGATTTAATCAAGTAATTTTTGAAAATAACGTAGGATGTGTGGATACGGTGATGGTACTCGTGAGTTGTGTGAGTCCTGACATCCTTACGGATACCATCGAGGTAGGCACGATAGATACCATGTGTATTGAGTCGGATCAATTGATTGGTAATGTAGTCAGCTACGAAAATACCTGCGAGGACTCCTCCGGCGAGTACGTCATCTTTAGTGAGTTAGATGGTACGTGGTGTGTGCAGTACGAAGGAATTGAAGTAGGACAAGATTCCGCGTGTATCGTGTTATGCGATGACTTTGGAATCTGCGATACGACGTTCTTCTTCGTCACGGTGATTGATCCAAGTGGAGGAGGAAGTGCCGGAGGACAAGACTCGCTACCCGTAGCTAGGATTGATCGAGATACCTTCCGCATCAATACGAGTACGGTCATCGACATTTTAAATAATGATACTATCAATGGGATTTTGGATACGGTTTATATCACCGAGCAGCCCGGATTTGGAAATGCCATTTTTGATGAAAACGGTAATGTCGTTTACACCCCCAATGAGGATTATTGTGATACCGCCGTTCCGGATGAATTTACCTACGTGCTGTGCAATATGGCTGGTTGTGATACCGCTACCGTGTTCTTATATGTACTGTGTGACGACTTAATTATCTATAACGGATTTTCGCCAAATAATGATGGTGTCAATGAGGTCTTCTACATCGAAGGGGTAGAAAATTATCCAGATAATGAGTTGCAGATATTTAACCGATGGGGTAACGAAGTCTATTTTGAGCAGGGGTATCTCAACAATTGGAGGGGAACTTGGGCTGGAAAACCACTTGCGGATGGTACCTATTTCTACGTGTTCTCCTACGTCAATGCCGATGGAAAAACGGTAGATATGAGTGGATACGTCCAGATACATCGCTAAGGAATGGTGCATTAATAAATTTACATTTTATGCGCAGTTATTTTTTCTTTATGCAAGGCGAAAAACGTAGGCGATGCGGGGCATCCTGTGCTTGCTTGATGCCAGAGCATCAAAGGCTTTTCAACGCAGCAGAAAGG
>JBCCJE010000297.1:0-6621 GCA_039027925.1 Bacteroidota bacterium | reverse complement strand
CTTTCTCAGCCCACGAGGTTCTCAAAGCATGGCGCTAAGTAGTTGCCAATATGCTAACCATTTACTCATCTATACTATGTCTGAAAAAAAATTATTTCTCCTCGATGGTCACGCCCTAGTTTATCGCGCACATTATTCTTTTATCAGCCGTCCCTTGGTCAATTCTAAAGGAATGGACGTCTCGGCCGTAACGGGATTTACCCGCTACTTGTGGAATATTTTAACCAAAGAAAATCCGAGCCACATTGCGGTATCTTTTGATTTGAGTAGTCCTACCTTTCGGCATGAGATGTACCAAGAGTACAAGGCCAATCGGGAAGTTCAGCCCGAACCCATCACAATCGCCATGCCTTACATCCAAAAAATTATCGAGGCGTTCAATATCCCCGTGGTCACTAAGGAGGGATTCGAGGCCGATGATGTCATCGGTACTTTGGCAAAGCAAGCCGAAAAGGAAGGTTTTAAAGTGTACATGATGACGCCCGATAAAGATTATGCGCAGTTGGTTTCTGATAATGTTTTTATGTACAAGCCCGGGCGATCAGGAGGGGAGGTTGAAATATTAGGAAAAAAAGAAGTCCTAGCAAAGTGGGACATCGAGAGAGTAGAACAAGTCATTGACATTTTGGGGCTGCAGGGCGATAGTGTTGATAATATCCCCGGTATCCCTGGTATAGGGGCTAAAACGGCAGTAAAACTTTTAAAGAAATTTGGTTCGGTAGAAGGGCTGCTGGAAAATACCGATCAACTTAAAGGCAAGCAAAAAGAAAAAGTCATCGCCTTTGCCGAGCAAGGAAGAATGTCTAAAATTCTGGCTACCATTGATACCAATGTGCCCGTTCAATTTGATGCTAAAAAATACGTAGTCGAGCCATTCAATCGAAAAGCGTTGACCGAACTTTTCCGTGATCTCGAATTTAGGACTTTGGGAAAACAAATCCTGGGGGTTGACAATACTGCGATTCCTACGGGTACTCAAGGAAATTTATTTGGCAACGCCGAGCAAAACAAACAAACCCTCCAAAAAGACAGCGGCCCCAAGTACACCGTAGCCACTAAAAATATTGATAATGTAGATCATCAATACCACTTGGTGGACACCCCCGAAAAAAGAGCTGAACTGATCGCACTCTTGTCAAAACAAAATTCCATTTGCTTCGATACCGAAACGACGGGCATTGATGCCAACCAAGCAGAACTCGTGGGTATTTCTTTTGCCATAAAAAATCACGAAGGGTATTACGTCCCCGTTCCTGCCGATCAAGACGAAGCACAAACCATCGTTGATGCGTTTAAACCAATTTTTGAAAATGAAAAAATTGAAAAAGTTGGACAAAATATCAAGTACGATGCCCTCATGCTCAAATGGTACGGAGTGGAGTTGAAGGGGAAATATTTTGATACGATGGTAGCCCATTACCTTTTAGAACCCGAACTACGGCACAACATGAACTACCTAGCTCAGTCCTATCTCGGCTACGGGTGCGTATCCATCGAAACACTCATCGGCAAAAAGGGAAAAAATCAACTCACTATGCGAGATGTTCCCATCGAAAAAGCAGCCGACTACGCCGCCGAGGATGCCGACATAACATTACAATTGCAAAAAGAACTACGGCCTAAATTAAAAGAGCAGGAACTAAAAAAATTGTACGCTGATCTCGAAGAGCCGCTCATTAATGTCTTGGTGGATTTAGAGTACGAAGGGATTCGGCTCGATGCTGAATTTTTAAATCAATACTCCAAAGAGTTGGAGCAGGAAATTGACAAATTTGAAAAAGAAATCCACGAAGAAGCCGGCGTAGCATTCAACGTGGCTTCCCCCCGACAGGTCGGTGAAATTCTTTTTGACAAAATGAAAATTCCGTACCGTTGGAAAAAAACCAAATCAGGGCAGTACTCCACCGATGAAACTAAACTTTCGGAACTAGCCAAGGAGCATCCTTTCGTAGGAAAAATCCTAGCTTACCGAGGTCTGGCAAAATTAAAATCTACCTACGTAGATGCGCTACCAACGATGGTCAATCCAAAAACGGGACGCATTCATTCTTCTTTCAATCAAGCCCTCGCCGCCACAGGACGGCTAAGTTCTAATAATCCCAACCTCCAAAACATTCCCATCAAGACTGAGCAGGGAAGAAAAGTAAGAGAGGCTTTTATCCCGCGGGATGAAGATCATATTTTGCTGGCTGCTGATTACTCACAGATTGAACTCCGCTTGATTGCCGAAATTAGCAAAGACGAAGCAATGGTCGGCGCCTTCCAAGCGGGACACGATATTCATACCGCCACCGCTGCCAAAGTATATGGAAAAGCACTAGACGAAGTGACCCCCGACGAAAGAAGAAACGCTAAGACCGTTAACTTCTCCATCATCTACGGGGCAGGGGCTACTAACCTTTCTCAGCAGCTAGACATCAAACGAAAAGAAGCAACAGAACTGATTAAAAACTACTTTGCGCAGTACAATGGCCTAAAACAATACATGGAAGATACCGTTGCGTTCGCTAAGAAAAATGGATTTGTAAAAACATTGTTAGGAAGAAAAAGAAAGCTGCGGGACATAAATTCCAAAAACCGCTTTATCCAAAGCAATGCTGAACGAATCGCCATCAATACTCCTATCCAAGGTTCGGCTGCCGACATGATAAAAGTGGCGATGGTCAACATTCACCAAAAACTCAAAGCAGGAAATTTTAAAACCAAGATGATCCTGCAAGTACACGATGAGTTGGTATTTGATGTTTATAAGCCCGAATTAGAAAAGGTAAAACCCATCATCGAAAATGAAATGAAAAATGCCATCCCCAATCTACAAGTGCCCATCTTAGTAGGAATGGATACTGGCAACAATTGGTTGGAGGCGCATTAGTGTTAGAGGAGGGAGGTGAGAAGAGGGAAGAGAGCAGGAACGTGGTAGAACAATTCATCATTCATCATTCATAATTTTAAATTCATAATGAAATTTTCGACCCCCATTCCAATTCGAGCATTTGCAGAAAAATATAATTGTGAAATTATAGGTGATGCCGAATTATTGGCTACTGGGATTAACGAAATTCATAAGGTCACGGCGGGTGACATTACTTTCGTGGATGTGGAAAAATACTTTCAAAAATCACTCACCTCCGCCGCTACCATTATCATTTTAAATAAAAAAGTAGATTGCCCAACGGGCAAAGCCTTACTGCTCTGCGAAAATCCATTTCAAGTTTACAATAGTATTGTTAAGAGCTATCGGCCGTTTCAGCCACTTCACCAAGAAGTAAGTGATCGGGCAGTCATTCATCCCTCCGCCATCATCGAACCCCACGTCATCATTGCACCCCACGTAAGAATTGGTAAGTATGCTTACATCCAGTCTGGCGTTGTCATCCACGAACACGTCCACATCGGTAATCACGTCACCATTCATTCGGGAAGTGTGATCGGCACGGATGCTTTTTATTTCAAAAAAAATAATGAAACGTACGAGAAGTGGAGAACGGGAGGCCGCGTCATCATCGAAGACAAAGTGGACATCGGAGCGGGTTGTACCATCAGCAAAGGTGTATCGGGCGATACCGTCATCGGAGCGGGGAGCAAACTGGATTGTCAAGTCCACATTGGGCACGGAGTAGTAGTAGGCAAAAATTGTTTGTTCGCTGCTCAGGTAGGCATTGGAGGAAAAACCATCATTGAGGATAGTGTCACCCTCTACGGGCAAGTAGGCGTTGCTCAGAGTATTCGCATTGGCGCCCACGCAGTAGTCCTAGCCAAGTCTGGAGTTTCTAAAAGTTTGGAAGGGGGGAAAACTTATTTTGGAGCACCTGCCGTGGAAGCTAGGCAATATTACAGAGAGATGGCTACTATTCGAATGCTTACTAAAAAAAGATAGCTACTGCGTACTCCTTATCAGATTTGCTCCATCTTTTTCCTTTTCCTTGATCTAAAACTCAGTACCAAAAAACAACTTAACAATATACCTACAGCTACCCCAATTCGTAAATACAAATCCTGCTGCTCTTTAATCATACTTGCCAGATAATATGGATTCACCGCATTGGGCGTACCGTATCCTTTGATGATTTCCCAATTATCCATACTAGAATTATCCAACTGCGGCAATAACAAACTCATCGTAAAAGTAGAATCCAAAGGTACGATGTGATACCCTGTGCTATCTACTGACGCGCCTTCATTGGTGTAGAGTCCCAGTTGTTCTTTTTTCTTGTTGATGCCAAAACCCAAATTACCCGCAACGGGAATTTCGGGATCTCGGAAGACCTTCCGAAAGGCAGTAGAATCTTCACAGAGTACCAAGTAAGATTGAGGTTTTAAGTTGAGGTCGGGTAGTTTGAATCCATTTTTAGAATCCGTGAATACCCAATCTTTTACATTGATTAGCTCGTCGCTGTTATTATAAATTTCTACCCAATCTCCCGTTCTCTTGTTGTTAGAGCTGATTTCATTGATCATAATTTGACGCGCCAAAGGATATTCAAATTTTTCGAATACCGCTTTGAGCGTAGTCAGTTCTCCTTTTTTTAAACGGAGTACCAGCTCGTGGTCGCTCCCGTTGGAGGCAGATCCTTCCCAGTGCGAAAACCGATAACCATAGTTGGGTACAGCGCGCAGTGTGATTGGAATTTTTTCAAAATATTTTCCCTCGAATGTTCCCTGCTCAATTTTTACATTTTCATTCAAGACCACGTATCCGCCACTTTCACTACCTACTTGTACAGCCGCAATGCCCCCCGTATTGAATTTTTCCATGAGGTGCATACGCATATAATTAGGTCGCTCCCGTCCGAAAGTCCTCATCACCTCTAGTTCGTGCTTCCATTTGCGCTCACTCAAATTCCAGCGATCCAAATGTCGGGGCATTTCCGCAGCAATCAACTCAATGTGCTCATTGAGTTTGCGCTCTACGTGATTGACTTCAAAGGAAGTGTTTATTGCATCGCAAAAACGATTAATAAATTGCTGCTCAAATTCTTCGTTGTCCAAGAGATTTCTGAGTATAGAAGTACTCCACTCGGGATTAGGCCAAGCAGGACCATCCACCGCGGTGTGAAATGCAAGACTATTGTTATTGTAGGCTTTTTCGTCGTGTAGCCCGAAGCCCCAGTCCGTATCGTAAAGAATCCATCGCCAACGCCCGGCGGGAGTTCGGGGTCGCCAGAATTTGATATTGCCTCCCGCATCTTGATTGTCAAAATAGATTTGAGCGATTTTATAATCCATAAAATTTTCTACCTCCATCAAGGAATTGACGTATGCGTAATGTGCAGGATTATTCAGATCATTATCTTCGATGTACCTCAACATTTTTTGGTAGTGGATGGCACTTCCCCTTTTTATTCTCAACCGATGTTCGATCAAGTCCAAGCTATCTTTATCAGCGTCGGTATGTTCTTGAATAAAAAAGCGATTGATTTTTTCTCGAAAATTATAAATACCCCAGTACGTCCCGTTGATGTAAACTCTCGTAGGTCTTGAATCTTGGTGTTCCAAATCCCAATCCTCCACGAGGCTAGTCATGAATTTGTCTCGAAGGTGAGCTTTTCCCCAATCACTTCCCGAATTGCGCAGCACTAGGAATTTGAATTTTTTAGCACTACCTTTTCCGAATACCTTGTGCCGAATCCTTTTTTTCCCATACTTATCCCGAGCTACTAGGACGATTGATTTTTGGGGAAATAATCTACTCATACCTCCGAATAGTCGAAATCCCGAATTGCTCCGGTACACACAAGTGCCATCAGTTTCGAAAATTTCACAATTAATTCTTGCTTCCTTCCGACTCCAAAAATTAGCCCCTGACTTTGCGTAGGTCGAGTCAGCATCGAGACCCTCTACAAAAAGCCCACGCTCCTCATCAAATAAAATCTGCGGTGGAATGATAATGGATACCGTCGGTAGTTTGGTCTCTGGCTCGTTGATAAAAAAAGTATGTCCCTTGATATTACTCTTGCGCTTACCCCGACGCGCCATCGCTCGGATGACGGTGGTTTCCTTTACTACTATTGGCTTGGTATATACCTTTGATCGGCGGGTGGGTTTAGTGCCGTCCGTAGTGTAGTAGATTCTAGCTCTCGGAGAACGCAACTCCAGAATAACGTGATCTGCGTAGAAGCCACCCTTGGTAGAGAACTCCAATTCCAGAGGTCTTTCTTTAACCTTTTTCTCCGGCTGAGAAAATCCAATTACGGACAGTAGTACCAGCAATAATGTTAATGATGCTCTAGCCACAAAATAAATGTTTCGTGAATTTGACAAAGTTAAGATTTACCCAAAAGCAATACAACATAAATACTACTTTCAAATTACCTTAAACAAGGGTTACGAAAGATTGAGGGAAAAGTTTGAAGATCAAATATATTATTTTTTGTGCATGTTTTATCATTTTACGATATTTTGAATAAGCTCTTTTTTAAGAGTAGATCTCTTTACAATTGAATTGTATTTTGACCTAAGCGTATATGTAAATCCAGTTTCTATGAAGTTGAATATCATTTATACATTTACATTCGAGCATTTGTTTGCTGATCCAGAGAAGTTCATTACTGAGTTTAATACCTTCTATCCTATCTTAGAGTCATCGAATGATGAGAATTTACCTGTGATACGATAACAAAT